>DASQHH010000356.1:0-1693 GCA_035632195.1 Vicinamibacterales bacterium | reverse complement strand
ATGGAGTACACGCCGGCCGGCCCCATGTCATTGTCGTGCTGCGACCAGCCGAACAGCCTGGTATAGAACGCCGTGCCGGCTTTCTGGTCGCTCGTGGCGAGCTCAGGCCAGCAGAAGGAACCTGGAGGAAGCGAATCGATGTCGGCCATGCGGCCCTCTACGGCGCGACGTGCGCGCGAATCTGGCGGTTCAGCCGGTGAATCTGGCGGCGCAGGCTTCGCAGCGCGTCGTGATCGTGCGATTCGACGGCGGCGTCGCGCTTCGCCCGGAGCGCCTTCATCTTCGCCTTGATCGCCGGCTTGTCGATGCCGACGACGTCGTGATGGTGGGAGTCGATGCCGAGCGCTTTGCAGAGCGCTGGCAGCAGATGGTCTTTGTTCAGCTGCGAATAGCCCTTCACCGCGTCCTGGTTCTCGACGTCCTTGGCGATGTCGCGCAGCTCCTGGATGTTCTTTCCTTTGAGCTCCTGATACGTGTATGCCACGTTTGCCTCCCGAAACCCGCAGTATAGATCGTTATCGGAAGATCGACTTGGGCATGCGCACGTGGACGCCGACGTTCGGCTTGTCGACGAGCTGTGTCACGGCGACGTTGCCGGCGATGCTGACCACCTGATACGCCTGGTGCTTCGTCAGCTTTTTCGTCGCGGCGAGGAAGTCGACCATCTCCTGAATCGCAATCGTCGTCGCCGTCGTCAGGTCCTGATCGAAGCCCATGCTGATGTAGTCGGTCGCGGTCTCGGCGCGCGGCCACGTCAGCTTCATGTCCTTGCGGACGATGAGCTGCAGACGCCCGCGCAGCGACGTCTCAATCGCCGTCTGATCCACCTCGCCGTCGCCCTGCGCGACGTGGCCGTCGCCAATCTCGAACAGCGCGCCCTTCGCGAACACGGGAATGAACAGCGTCGTACCGGCGACGAGTTCCTTGTTGTCCATGTTGCCGGCGTGGTGGCTCGGCGGATTGCTGCTGACGCGCCCGAGCTCGGGCGCGGGCGCGACGCCCATGCTCCCGAAGAAGGGCTTCATCGGGACAACGATGCCAGGGATGCCCGGCATGTACTCCGCGGTCATCGTCTTTTTGTCGAGCGGGATGATCCGGCTGCCCGCGGACCGGTCGCAGTTGGACGGGACGAATCCACTGCAGCCGTTGTAGCCGTAATCGATCGCGAGATCGATCGCCAGGATCTTGACCTCGAGAACGTCACCCGGCTCTGCGCTCTCGACATAGACCGGACCCGTGAGGATGTGTCCGCCCGGACCGCGGCGGGGGTCGCCCTGCGGCAATTCAGTGACGATTCTCTTCAGAGAGCTCTGAATCTTGTCGTCCGGCACGCCCGCTCGGGCGAGCCCGACCGGGCTGTTCGTGAGCAGCGTGTCGACGTCGATGATGTCGCCGGATGCGATGCGCAGCGCCGGCTTCGCCTCGGACCAGTAATACCCGTAGGCCACCGTATCGGGCGTCGCTTCGAGGCGGTGCACCCTGGCCGACTGCGCCGAAACCGATATCGCCCCGATGACCGACCCCACGACGAGCGCGGCGCCTCGCTTCATGGGAGCGGACACTATCACATCGCGAACGACGGGGGCCCGGTTCAGGCGGCGTGCGTCGCCGGAGCCGCAAACGCCGCGAGCGCCTCGTCCTCGTCGTCGAAGACCGGGAGCAGCGCGTCGACGCGCGTGAGGCGTAGAAGCGT
>DASQHH010000355.1:0-3282 GCA_035632195.1 Vicinamibacterales bacterium | reverse complement strand
TGTCGCCGATTCCCGTTCAGCCGATGTCGTATCGCGACGCCTCTCGGATCCTCGAGCGGCTGAAGGGCCCGGTCCCGCCGGGCGACTGGCGCGGATCGCTGCCGATGACGTATCACGCTGGGCCGGGTCCCGCGAAGGTCCACATGCGGCTGCAGATGGATTACGGCCAGCGGCGTCTCGTCAATGTCGTCGGCCGGCTGACGGGCGCCGCGGCACCGGACGAATGGATCATCGTCGGGTCGCACCGCGATGCGTGGGTTTTCGGCGCATCGGATTCGGTCAGTGGCCATGTGTCGATGATGGCCGCGGCGCGCGCGTTCGGAGCGCTTGCAAAGAACGGCTGGAGGCCGCGCCGCAGCATCCTCTTCGTCAGCTGGGATGGCGAAGAGCCCGGGCTTCTCGGGTCGACGGAGTGGGTCGAGGATCTCGCTGCCGACCTCAAAGCGCACGCGGCCGTCTATCTCAATCGCGACGCCGGCGCCGGCGGTCCGACGTTCAACGGGAGTGCCGTTCATTCATTGCAGCCGTTCCTCTACGAGCTTGCGAAGTCGATTCCGACGGGCAGCCGCACGCTCTACGACACGTGGCTCGCCAGGACGCGAGAACAGGCGGTGCGCGATCGCTCGGCTGAAGCCTCGCGCTCCCCGGAGACGCCGGAGGTCGGGGCGCTCGGATCGGGGTCGGACTACACGGCGTTCCTCGATCACATCGGCGTGGCATCGGCCGACATCGGCCTGACCGGAATCGGCGGCGACGGGACGTATCATTCGACGTACGATCATCCCGGCTGGTTCAAGAGGTACATTGATCCCGAGTTCAAGTACAGCATCCTCGCCACACAGGCGACCGGAGTCGCCGTGATGAGGCTTGCCGACGCCGAGCTGCTTCCGCTCGACTACGTATCGTACGGACAGCAGATCCTCGACTACATCAACGAGATCGAGAACGAGGCGTGGAAGAAGTCGCCGGAGAAGGCGGGTGCGGTCGGCTTTGCCGACCTGACCGCCGCGGCCACCGAGTTCACGAAGGCCGGCGCCAGGCTGCGCGCCCGCGGCAATGCGCTGCTCGCCAGGCCGGCCGACGCAGCTGCACTTGCCGCCATCGACCGCCGCCTCGTCGCTGCCGAACGCGATCTGATCGAGCCCGCTGGACTGCCCGATCGTCCCTGGTTCAAGCACGTCATTTACGCGCCGGGCCTCTACACGGGATACGGCGTGAAGACCATCCCGGGCGTCAGGGAGGCCGTCGATGCCGGCAATTTCGCACGCGCCGCGGAACAGGCGCAGGTCGTCATCCGCGCGCTGAGGCGCGCGACGAAGACTCTGGAATAATGGCTGTCGATCGCCCGCGGCTCGCGCTGACCGTTCTCAGAATTGCCATCGGCATCTTCTTCGTCGCCGAGGGCATCACCAAGTTGAACTGGTTCGTCGACAGCACGATTCTCGCGCGCCAGCTGGCCGACTGGTCGCACGCTGCCGCGGCCGGCTCCTTGAGCCGCTGGTATCTCGATCACATCGCACTCAAGGGCGTTCCGTACTTTGCGCGGCTCGTTCCGCTCGGTGAAATTGTCTGCGGCACCGCGATGATCGTCGGATTCTGGACCCCGCTGTCCGCGTTCGTCGCGTTCTGCATGGCGTTGAACTTTCAGATCGCGAGCGGCGCGGTGGCGAAGGCGAGTTTTCTCACCAGCGGCTACGGACTGCCGGTTCTGGGAGCGACGCTCGCGCTGGCCATCGGGGCGCAGATGCGCGGCACCGTCGCGCGTCCGCGCGGACCCAAGAAGAGCGGTCCTTAGGGTTGCTCGACGAAACGGTGGACGTCGCTTTTGAGCGTCGAGGTATCGACGTCCCGATCCCGCGGAAGGCTGAGAAAGTACTCCACGAGCGGACGGTCGTCCGTCAAGATCGGTCCCGGTCCGACGAACGCGCGCAGCTCGTCGGGCCCGGCGTCGAACGCGCCGAGCAGTTGATCGAACGTCAGCACGTTGAGGTCGCGCAGCGGCTGTTGCGCGGCTGCCGACTCGGCTTTGCGGTCGAAGTCGGCACGCCGAAGCCGGAGCGGTTCGGTCCGGCCGATGAGCAGCGATCCGCCGCCCCACACGGTCGTCTCGGGGAACACGCTCAGGAACGTGCGCGCAATCGTCTTGTACTCGGCATCGGTCCCGGCCACCCACTGCACGGCCATCCCGCCCGGGTTCATCACGCGCCGCATCGCCCGGAAGTATTCGGCTGAATACAGATTTCCCGAGCCGGCGTAGATGGGATGGATCACGTCGGCGGTGACGATGTCGTACCGCTTCGGCGTCAACATCATGTAGTTCCGGCCGTCGTCGTGCCGCAGGCGGACGTTGGGGAGCTTCAGGACGCCGTAGTTGATCGACTCGAACCAGCTTGCGCCGCGCACGACAGAGTCCGACAGCTCCACCACGTCGACCGACGGTCCCCACGCTGCGACCGCTCCCGCTGTGGCTCCGCCGCCAAGGCCGATGACGAGCGCGGTGCGCCGATTCGGGTGCAGCGCCATCGGCAGGTGCCCGATCCGCCGATGGACGTACGCGGTCGACGCGTCGGTGCCGGCCTGGTGGTTGCCGTTGACCGTGAGGATGAGATCGCGGCTGCTCGTCTCGTGGACGGCGACAGTGGCGTCGACGCCTTCGTCTTTCCAGACGAGACGGTCGTTGGCATATCGTTCGCTGATGAACTGGTCGAACGGATCCGGCGCGCGAACCGCAACGATTGCAAACGCCACGGCGCCGGCGGCGGCCGCCGCGGCAGCCACGGGCCGGCGCCACTCGGAGACGGCGAGCTGCGCCAGTCCGGAAAGGACCGCGCCGGAGGATAGTCCGAGAAGGGACATCCGGCTGCCGGCCAGCGGCAACAGCACGAATCCGGCGGCGAGCGAGCCGAGGATGGCGCCGCCGACGTTCCAGGAATAGAAGCGGCCCGTCCGGCGCCCGACTTCCGCTCCGTCGGCCGGGTCGCCCGTCCAGAGGCGCAGCCCGATCGGAAACGCAATGCCCATCAGGAAGGCAGGCGCAAGAATCGTGAGCAGGCTTCCGGCGATCGAATACGCCAGCCACGCGTCCGCGACGCGCGCGACAATCGGCGTCAGCCACTCGGAAAACGCGTCGATGCGCGTAATGGGCGCGAACGACACGACTGCGGCCACGCCGATCGCCATTTCGATCAGCCCGAGGACGCCAATCCACGGCCCGCGCCGGTCGCTCGCCGGCGCAATCGCGTAGCTGCCGGCGGCGATGCCGGCGAGAATCGTCGCCAGCAT
>DASQHH010000354.1:0-3696 GCA_035632195.1 Vicinamibacterales bacterium | reverse complement strand
TCAACGCCCGCGTTCGCTCCGAAAGCTCCGCTTCGTCGCGCCCGCTCCGGCGTCCTCGTGATCATAAAGCGCATTTTCTGCCGGGCGGACTTTGCGTGAGTCGCAAGCCCACCGGTGCGCGCGCCGCGGCGTCAGTATCGGACTACGGCGGCGATGTAGAGACCTTTCACCGTAAACGCGGCCGAGTCGTCCTTCGCGAGAAATCCGAAGTCCATCGTGCGGAAGCCGCCCTGCACGCCGACGTACTCGAGCAGGTTGTACGTCCCGTAGATGTCGACGTCGACGTAGTGTCCCGAGTACTTGTCCTGCACGGTGGGCAGCTTGAACGCCGTCACCTCACCGGTGACCGCGATGTTCGGCAGGACGTAGTAGCGGCCGGTGAAGCCGAGCGCCGGAATCGGCGCGCGCGCGCGGTCGAACTCGGTGATCGCCGGCGGCCCGGGCGTCGACAGGTTGACCTGCACGTCGGTGTACTTGGCTTCGAGGATGAACCCGGCGAACCAGTCGTCGTGGCGAAGGAAGTCGTACTCATACCCCAGACGCAGCAGCGTCCAGTCGAGCGTCGAGTTCACGGGCAGACCGAAGGTGTACTTCTGTCCGTTGAAGTTGATGTCGCGCGTGATGGTCGTGGAGCCGTTGAAAGAGAGCGGCACGTAATTCAGCCGGAACTTGTGGCTCTTTGCGGGCCGCAGCACGAGGGACAGCGACGGGAACGTGTTGCCCGGCGGCATCCCGAGGTCTGTCTGCGCGTTGATGGAGGTTCCGGTCAGGCCGTTGAGCGCGCCGGAGCCGCTGCTGGTGACGGTCAGGTCCGTGTTCGAGAACCACAGGCCGGCGGACGCCTCGATGTGATACGACTCGCCGACGGGCGGATCGCCCATCGGGCGGGGCTGGAACTGCGCGCGCGCGGGCGCGGCGGCGACGAGCATCGTCGTACAAACCACGGACAAAGCAACGACACGGTTCATGCCTGGACCTTTGTGTGACGGGCTGGCAGCTGGGGTCTGACAGCGGTTTTCAGCCGGGAGGTGGTGTCAGAATACCACGAAGTCATCAATTGTGGCCGCGTGGTGACAATTGGGAGACAAAATCCTTGCCATCAATTCATTGACACCTCCTTGACGCGGGCGTAAGATCCGCGAAATTGACCTTCAACGGGTACCCACGTCATCTCCAACCAGTTTCAATCGACAGCGTTAGGTGAAGGAGGATCCCATGTCGGTGTCGCGCCGCGGTTTCCTTCAGGGTCTGAGCTTCGGACGTGCGAGCCATGCAGCGGAATTCATGGCAGCACGCGGTCATGAAGAGCACATGGCCGAACTTCAGCAGCGGCAAGGCGGCCGCGGCATGAATCGTCCGAATCTTCCCCCTGGAGTCGATGCAATCCGGATCAGCAGCAACGAGAACCCTCTCGGTCCCGGCAAAGCCGCGATCGATGCCATTCTCGGGAAATTCCCCGAAGCCAACCGCTATCCGTTCAACAGCTCGCCGCTCGATGCGGATCTCGAGATCCTCATCGCGAAGCTGAACAACGCGAAGCGCGAGAACGTGGTGCTCGGCGTCGGGTCGCAGGAGCTGCTGAAGAACGCTGCGCGCGTCTTCCTGTCGCCGACGAAACACCTCGTGATCCCGTCGCCGACCTACGGCGACCCCGCGGGCTTCGCGCAGAACCAGCTGAAGGTCACCGTCAAGACGGCGCCGGTCGACCCGAAGACTCTGAAGACGAACCTCTCGGCGCTGCTGCCGCTCGTCAAGGGCGCCGGCATGGTCTACGTCTGCAACCCGAACAACCCGACCGCGACGATCAACAGCGCAGCCGAGATCAAGGACTTCGTCGCCGAGGTGCGCAAGACCTCGCCCACGACCGCGATCCTGTTCGACGAGGCCTACTGCGACTACGTCAGCGACAAGGGCTTCGAGACCGCGTTCCCGATCGCGCTGGCCACGCCGAACGTCCTCGTCGCGCGGACCGCGTCGAAGGCGTACGGAATGGCGGGCGTGCGCATCGGCTACGCGATCGGCCAGGCCGAAACGATCCGCAAGATGGCGCGCTATCGGATGCCGTACAACGTCAACACGTTCGGCGTCGCGGCGATGGTCGCCTCGCTGAAGGATCCGCAGCACATCAAAGAGGAAGCGGCGCGCAACGCCGAAGTCCGCGCGTTTAGGATCAAGGCGCTGGCCGACCTCGGCTACACCTCGACCGACTCGCAGACCAACTTCATCTTCACCGAAATCGGCAAGACGATGACCGCCGCCGCGTTCCGCGACGGCTGCGCCGCCAAGGGCGTGATGGTCGGCCGCGACTTCCCGCCGCTCGAGAAGCAGTGGGCGCGCATCTCCATCGGCACGATGGAAGAGATGCAGAAGGCGACCGAAGTGTTCAAGGGCGTGCTCAAGTCCTCGACGACGACCGCGTCGTCGGGAAAGTAGGGAGGGGCCATGACGCTTTCAAGACGTCATTTTGTTCAGACCGTCGGCATTGGAGCGGGCGCGGCTCTCACCTCGAACATCTGGGGACGCGGCCGTGAGAACAGCATCTGGAGCGCGATCGAGCCGGACCTGCAGGCGGTCGAGCGCGGCGTCATCTGCATCGCCAGCAACGAGAATCCCGTCGGACCGGGCAAGAAGGTTCTGGACGGACTCTCGGCCATCCTCGAGGGCGGCAAGAAGCCGGGCCGCTATTCGAACCAGGTAGGCGAGCTCACCGAAGCGATCGCGGCGCACTTCAAGGTCAAGACCGAGAACGTCCTCGTCAGCGAAGGATCGACCGAGATCCTGCGCGCCGCAACGCAGGTGTTCACGTCGAAGACCAGGGCGCTCGTCGGCACGATCCCGACCTACGAGGAGTGCGCGGGCTATGCGGAGCTGATCGGCAACCCGGTGAAGGGCGTCAAGCTCAACTCCGAGTTCAAGATCGACCTCGACGCGTACCTCACCGCCAGCAAGGGTGCGGGCCTCGTGTTCTACTGCAACCCGAACAACCCGACGGCGACCTACGTCGGCGCCAAGGCGACCCGCGACTATCTCACCAAGATCACCGCGGCTTCGCCCGACACGACGATCCTCGTCGACGAGGCGTACTTCGACTACGTGACGGATCCGGATCACGAGACGCACGTGCCCTTCGCGCTCGAGCATCCGAACGTCATCGTGGCGCGGACGTTCTCGAAGGCGTATGGCATGGCGGGCCTCCGCCAGGGCTACGCGATCGGCCACGCGGAAACGCTGCGCAAGCTCCGTCCGTGGACGGCGGCCAGCGGCACGGGCTCACTGAACGTGTTCGGCATGTCGGCGGCGACCATCGCCATCGGCCAGGACGACAGCTTCACGGCGAACGAGCGCGCGCGGAACAAGGCCGTGCGCGACTTCACCGCCAAGTGGTTCAACGACCGCGGCATGAAGCCGACCGACGGCCAGGCCAACTTCATGTTCGTCAACATCGGCTCGTCGGCGGCGGAATTCCGCACGGCGTGCCGCGCCAAGAACGTCCTCGTCGCGCGCGACTTCCCGCCGTTCGAGAAGACGCACGCGCGCATTTCCCTCGGCACGATGGAGGAGATGCAGAAGGCGGTCAAGGTCTTCGAGCAGGTGCTGCAGAAGAAAACGACCGCTGCAGCGTAAGGTGCAGGGCGGGCCTTTCAAGGCCCGCCACCGACCGAGGCGAATGGAGAGGGCGGGTCCAAAAGGACCCGC
>DASQHH010000353.1:0-5564 GCA_035632195.1 Vicinamibacterales bacterium | reverse complement strand
GCCGACCGCGTGGCCGGTTCCTCCGGCGGGTCCGGCGGCGGGTCCGGCGGCGCCACCGCTTCGGCCACGCCGCGATCGATCAGCGCCTGCGCCTCATGGCCGTGAAAGTACGCGACCTCGCCGGCAAAGTAGGATGCGAATTGCGCGGTGAACGTCACCGGCACGTCGCGCTGAAGCACGTCGTCATCCACGGCCATGATGAGACTCCTTTAGTGTGGATCGGTGAGCGTCGGCGGCGCGTTGGCACCGGTCGCCAGCGCCGGACGGATCGCGCCCGCCTGCGACCAGGTGGGATTGAGCGGCTGCGTCGAGTAGGGCGCGCCAGGCGCGCCGGGGACGGCGGCGAAAGCCCAGTCCTGCGTCAGCAGCACGGCGAGGCTTTGCAGGTGCCGCATGTTCACGTCGTGCTCGGCGATGACGCGGAACAGGCTCTGGTCGCGCTGGAACGTCGAGATCATGCCGGTGCCGTCATTGTAGGCGGCGACATCGGAACTATCGACGATCACGTTGTAGGTATCGGCGATGATGAAGTCCGCCATGTCGCAGAAGTAAATCTCGCTGCCCTTCGTGTAGGTTGAAATGGCGAGATTGGTGGGGATCTGTTGCGACAGCTTCACCGGGTAGCCCTCGAACATTCCGGCGGCCATTTCATCCTTGAAGTAGAAGCCGCCGACGTTATCGCGCGCCACCGAGATGAAGCGGGCGACGGTCGGCGCCATGAACCATGTCGGACGGATCATCCGCGACATGCCGTTCTGCAGCGCCAGGATCGCCGCCGACGCGCCCGCCAGGATCGCCGTGACCTGATCGCCCGGCGCCGGTACCGCTGGCATCGCCGTGACGGTGATCCGGTTCGCCGCGAGGCAGAGCGACTTCATGCCGGCCGGCCCCTTGTCGGTGCCGTCGCCGCGCAGGAAAGCGAGGTCCTCGCGCCGCGCGATCGTCTGCGCGAGATCGTCACGCACGATTTCCTCGACGCCGATCGGCGCGCGCCGGATCAGGTCATTACTGATTGGCACCATCGCGGTCAGCTTCTTGGCGACCATGTTCACGTCGTCGAAGCGTTCCTGCGACACGGCGATGTCGTCGAGTTCGTTCTGATAGGCCGCCGTCGCGCCTCCGGCGAGGCGCGGGATGGTGATGTTGCCCATCGGCATTCCAACTTCCATCGGCCCGGCGCCCCGCACGACCGTATTCGCGCGCAGCAGTTCGATCAGATCGGCGAGGAAGTCCTGCGGGATCAGCGCGCCGCCTTCGCCGGTCACGGTGCCATTCAACGCCTTGACGAAGCGCGTCACATCGTCGTCGCCGAAACGGTTATCGACGAACTCGGCCGCCTTGTCCCAGCTCTGGTGATTGAGGCGCGACCAGACGACGCCGATCGCGAAGCGCGCCGCCTGGATGCCGCGCGTGTCCTTCAGGCCTTTGTTGGGATCGCGCTTCGGGCGCGCCGCCGCGCGCGGCAGGGTGTGGAATTGCCGACGCATGTTGACGTCCATATTGCCTTCGCCGTCCGCTTCGCCGGGTTCCTCGGTGGCGATCGCGGCCTCGGCGGCCATCGCGCTTTCGATCTGGGTAATCCGCGCGTCGAGCGTGGCGAGCATCGTTTGCAGCGCATCGAACTGCGAGCCGCCGCCTTCGTCGCCGCCTTCCTCGCCGTCCTGCTTCGCCAGCAGTTCGCGCATCTGTTCGACGATCTGGCCCTTTTTGTGCACGGCCTCGCGGTGCATCTCACTCAGGCTTTTGGGCATCATGGTATCCTTTGCATGGGGTGCCGTTTAACGCGCGCCCGGCGCATATCGGTGCATCTGCATCGATGCCTGGGCCAGTTGGAGCACCCGCATTCGCCGTGCTCTTGTTCTTGCTTGTTCTTGATTGAAACTCGTGATTTCCTCGCCGGTCGCCGGCGGGGTGTCGGACGCGATCTCGGCCGGCATGGCCGGCGCCGGCAGCGGCTGATCGACCAGCGCCTCGGGGTTCGCCGGGACCGTTACGATCGACAGTTCGAGCAGTTCCTGCTCCTGAAAGTCGATGCCGGGAAACCAGTCGTCGGCGCCGCGCGCCTTGTCCTCGGTGTAGGCCCATTTGAGCGGGCGGAAGCCGACCGAGGTCGCGCGGATCACGCCCTGGTGCGCCAGGCGATAGACCGCTTCGGCGAACTGGCCGCGCTCGGGCATGTCGGCGGCGATGAATTCGACCGTCGCCTTCAGCGCGCCGCCGTCGATCCCGACATCGAGCGCGCGGCCGATCGGCAGCGCGGCGGCGTCGTGGCCCCAGAGCACGACCGGATTGCGGAGGTACTGCCGCACGTCCCAGCCGCTGAGCGCGATCGTGTCCTGCTCGCGGTCAACGCTCGCGGTGCTGATGGTGAAGCGCAGGCGCCGGTCGTCGGCGCGCTCGATGTCGCCGACCATCTGCTTGCGCAGCCCGACCGTGCTACCGGTGCGGACGCGGTTACGGTTTAGCTGCTTGAACTGCGTCGGGGTCACTATTCGCATTGACGCCTCCGGGCGCGTTGCCAGCGGCGCCGGCCGCCGGCTGCGCCGGGTCAACGGTGTTGAGCGGCACGCGGTACTCGTCGCCGGTCGGATCATCGATCGGATCGAGGTTTTCCTTCGCGCGCACTTCATTGCGCGACAGCCAGCCGTTCAGCGTGCCGATCTGATAGCCCTGGTATCGCGTCAGCGTGTCGCCGCGCGTCATGTCGGTGAAATCCATCCGGCATTCGAGCAGCGAGCGTTCGTCCTCGAACAGCAGATGCGCGTCGAATAGCTGGCAGATGCTTTCCGCGATCGGCGACAGCGCGGCGTCAATGTATTGCTGGTTTTGCTGCTCGATGTTGTTCAGCGTCGCCTTGTCGAGTTCGCCCAGCTTGTGCGGCGGCACGCCGTACAGGCGGCAAATGTCGATGACCTGGAAGCGGCGCGTTTCGAGGAACTGCGCGTCCTCGTTCGTCATCGCGATTTTCTCGTACTGCATCCCCTCCTCGAGCACCGCCGTTTTGTGCGCGTTCTGCACACCCGCGTGCGTGGTGTTCCACGAAGCGGCGATGCGGTCGGCCGCCTCTTTCGACAGCTTGCCGGGGTGTTGGAGCACGCCGCCGATCTGGCCGCCCTGGCGGAACAGGATGCCGCCATGCTGCTGCGTCGCCAGTGCGAGGCCGATCACGTCCTGCGCGATCGCGATCGGCGAAACGCCGACATAACCGTCCAGCGAAATGTTCTTGAGGTGCATCATATCGTCCGGCGGGACCATGATGCCGAAGCCGAGGCGGTGCGAATTGACGCGATACCACATCTCGCCTTCGGGGCTGAGCATCATCGTGACGCGATCCGGCGCGACCGGCACGAGTTCGACCGGATCGCCCCACTTGTCGCGCTCGACGACGACGAAGCCGTTGCCGCGCAGGCACAGCGAGGCGACCCAATAGGAGAAGAACTCGAAACGGGTCTGCCAGCGGTTCGGCTTGCGGAACAGCTTCGCCAGCGCGTGATCCCGCTCGCGCCGGAAGCCGCCGCCGCGCAGTTCGCGGCGCACGAACGGGCGCAGCATGGCGATGTCCTGCGAGATGAAGCGGACGCAGGCATAGACGGCGGCGGATTGCAGCGCGGTGAACGGGGTAACGGGAACGCCCGTGTTCGAGGCGTGGCCGCCGAGCGCGGCATAGAGCATCGGCTGCGGCCAGCCCAGGCCGCCGAGCGTCGAGGTCACGCCGGAACCGTCCTTCGCCTCGAGCGTCGGCTCGACGCGCGCGGGCGGTTGCGGCGGCGCCCCGATCAGCCACTGGCCGACGCGCTGGCGCAGGCTCATCCGAGCACCACCAGCCCGCGCGTCTGATAGACCGAGGTCGTATCGACCGCGACCATGCAGCGCGCGATTCCCATGATCAGCGCGATCGCGCCGTCGATCTTCTGCTCGGGTCGCGCCTTGCGCGGGTAGACGTTGCCGCGCGCGTCGTAATGACCGACGACGTTGCCGATGCACCAGCCCAGCGGGCCGTTCATGTCGTGGCGCAGCCGGGCGGCGCGGATCGCGGCTTCCAGCTCCTTCGTCGGCTCGCTGAAGTTCTGCGTGTTGGAGCGGAACTCGACGCACGGCACGCCCTGCGCGGAAAGCCGTTGCGCCAGTTGGGTCGATCCCCACGGATCGTAAGCCAGCGAGAGCACCCGGAAGCGGCGGCAGAGATCGACGACATCATCCTCGATCATGCCGAAGTCGGTTTCATTGCCGGGGGTGATCACCAGTTCGTCGTTCGCCGCCCAACCCGGATATGACGGGTTTCGTGCTTCCATCACCGCCGCCTCATTGAGCCAGAAGCGGGCGAACACGGCATAAGTCTCGGCTTTCGGAAAGACGAGCACCAGCGCGGCGAGGTCGGTCTTGCTCGCGAGATCGAGCGCGAGATGACATTCCTCGCCTTCGAAGTCGGCGAGGTTCAGGCCCGCGTCGCCGCAGGCGTTCCAGGCCCGCGTGCTGAACAGCGCCTCGTCGGCGCCGACCCAGACATTGAGATGCCGGGTCCGCGCCGCCGCTTCCTGCGCCGGGTTGTTCCGCGCCTGACGCATGATCGCGCGAATGGCGTCCGGCTGAACCGAGCGGCCCCAGCCGGGGTTCGCCTTGATCCATGTCGCTTCGTCCCACGGGTCATCGGCGTCGTCGATCGAGTAGATCATCCCGAACAGGCGATCGTCGTCCTGCTCGCCCTGCAGGACGCGCGCGAGGTAGTCCCACAGCCGCTTGCCGATGCCCGCGTTGTTCGCGGTCGCGGTCGAGATCGAGAGCACGAACGGCTGGCGCCGCTTGCCGGTCGCGGTCATCAGCGCGTCATAGACCTCGGCGGTGCGGTGCGAACCGATCTCGTCGAGCACGGCGGCGGCGACATTGAGTCCGTCGAGCGCCTTCGCGTCCGAACTGATCGGCACGAAGCGGCTGGCGCTGTGTTCCTGATAGATCGCGTTCACCCGGACCGCGACGCCCCACTCCTTCTGCATTTCCGGCGAGCGGCGGACCATGTTCTGCGCGGTGTCGAACAGGATGCGGGCCTGATCGCGGGTAACGGCGGCGGCGTAGCCCTCGGCGCCGCCTTCGTCCTCGCCGAAGGTCATATACATCGCGAGCGGCGCGCTGATCGTTGTCTTTCCGTTGCCTTTCGGCACGTAAACGATCCCCTGGCGGAAGCGGCGCGTGTCGGTGCCGCGCTCCTTGAAGCCGAAGATGTTGGCATAGACGAGTTTCTGCCACGGCATCAGCGTAATTTTGTGGCCCGCCTCGGGTCCTTTGATGTTCGGCATCTGGGTCGCGAACAGCATCGCGCGGATCGCGGCGTCGTCGTCGAACGACCAGCGCGCGGACGCGCGGCGCGCCTCCTTGTGGTCGCGCGTGAACCGCTCGCAGGCCAGCCGCGCGTGCAGCGACGCGGCGAGCGTGCCATCGGCGATCGCGCTGGCGTAGTCGAGCGCGTCGGCCACGAACCGGGCGGGATCCTCGCCGGACGCCAGGGACGCCGCGCTAGCCCGCCTTGCCACCTCGGATCACCTTGAGCGCCTTCCAGGGATCCGCGCGAA
>DASQHH010000352.1:0-9431 GCA_035632195.1 Vicinamibacterales bacterium | reverse complement strand
GAGATTCTCCAGGTCATCACCGGGTCGCTCGACGCGATGCAGAAGCTTCTTTTTCTCCTCGAGCTCGCGCCCCGTCTTCCCCGCCGTTTCGAGCTTCGCGATGTCCACCATCAGCTCTTCCCGCTTCGGCAGGAACTCGTGCAGCGGTGGATCGATCGTCCGGATCGTGACCGGACACCCCTTCATCGCCTTGAAGACGCCGTAGAAGTCCTCGCGCTGGAACGGCAGCAGCTCGTCGAGCGCTTTGCGGCGGTCGGCTTCCGTGTCCGACAGGATCATCCGCTGCACGATCGGAATGCGTCCCTCGCCGAAGAACATGTGCTCGGTGCGCGTGAGGCCGATGCCCCGCGCGCCGAAGGCGTACGCCAGCTCAGCCTGGTCCGGCAGGTCCGCGTTGGCGTACACGCCGAGCCGCCGGTGCTTGTCCGCCCACGACAGCAGCCGGTCGAACCGCTGATAGATGTCCGATTTCTTCGCGTCGAGCGACCCGGTGATGACCTGGAGAATCTCGCTCGGCTTCGAGGCGACCTGCGCGATCTTGACCTCGCCTGTGAGGCCGTCGAACGAGATGAAGTCCCCTTCCTTCACGGTCTTGCCGGCGACCCGGAACTGCTTCGCGCGTTCGTCAATCTCGAGCGCGCCGGCGCCGACCACCGACGGCTTGCCCATCTGCCGTCCGACGACGGCGGCGTGCGACGTCATGCCGCCAGTCGCCGTCAGAATCCCCTGCGCGACGAACATGCCGTGGATGTCGTCCGGCACGGTCTCGCGGCGGACGAGGATGACCGGCTTCCCCTTCTGGACCCAGTCGACGGCATGGTCCGCGGTGAAGACGACCTGTCCGCTCGCCGCGCCCGGCGACGCGGGCAGACCTTTGGTCACCGTCGGAATCTTCTTCCACTCGTCCGGGTCGAAGCCCGGCGCCAGCAGCTGCGTCAGCGACTCGGGGTCCACGAGCAGCACGGCCTCTTTCGGCGTCACCAGCTTTTCGTCGACCAGGTCCGTCGCGATGATGACCGCCGCGTAGCCAGTCCGTTTGCCGCTGCGGGTCTGCAGCATGAACAGGCGTTCGTCCTGGATAGTGAACTCGAAGTCCTGGACGTCCTTGTAGTGCTTCTCGAGCCGCGTCGTGATCTCGCGGAGCTGCTTGTAAGCCTTCGGCATCACCTGCTCGAGCTCGCGAATCTGCTGCGGCGTCCTGATGCCGGCGACGACGTCCTCGCCCTGCGCGTTGATCAGGAACTCGCCGTAGAACTCCTTCTTGCCGGTCGCCGGGTTGCGCGTGAAGCCGACGCCGGTTGCCGATCGATCGCCGGTATTGCCGAAGACCATCATCTGGATGTTGACGGCGGTGCCGATGTGATCGGGGATGTCGTAGATGCGCCGGTACTCCTGCGCGCGCGGGTTCATCCACGAGCGGAACACCGCGTCCCGCGCCATCTTCAGCTGCTCCTGCGGATCCTGCGGAAAGTCGCGCTTCGCGCGATCCTTCACGCCCTTCTTGTACCGATCGACGACCTGCCGCAGCGCGCCCTCGTCGAGGTCGGTGTCCTGCTTGGCGCCGGTCGCCTTCTTGACGGCGTCGAACTCGTGCTCGAACGCCTCCTTGGGAATCTCGAGCACGACGTTGCCGAACATCTGAATGAAGCGCCGGTAGCTGTCGAAGGCGAACCGCCCGTTGCTCGTGCGCTTCTTCAAACCCTCGACCGAGTGGTCGTTCAAACCGAGGTTCAGAATCGTGTCCATCATGCCCGGCATCGAGAACTTCGCGCCCGAGCGGACCGAGACGAGCAGCGGATTCGTGTTCGACCCGAGCGATGCGCCCGCCGCCTTCTCCAGCTTCTTGACGTTCTCCGCGATCTCCTTGTCGATCGCGGGCGGGATCTTCCCCTTCTGGCGGTAGTAGATGTTGCAGACCTCGGTCGACACCGTGCAGCCGGGCGGCACGGGCAGCCCGGCGTTGGTCATCTCGGCGAGGCCCGAGCCCTTGCCGCCGAGGAGATCTTTCATGTTGCGGTTGCCATCTGCCTTGCCGTTGCCGAAAAAGTACACATGCTTCTGTTTCTTCGCCATCGTCGCTCCGTTGTCTGATTCTATTCGGCCGCGATCGCCGACGGATCGGCGAAACGCAGGATCCATTCCTTCAACCGGCTCAGCAGTGTGAGCCGCGCATCGCGCAGGTCCGCATCATCCACCATCACCATGACGTCGGTGAAAAACCGATCGACCGGCTGCGCGAGCGCCACGACTTCGCGCATGACGTCCGCGTAACGCTCCTGGCCGAGCGCATCGCCGATGGTCGGGATGCGCGCGGCAATCTCATCGGCCAGCGCGCGCTCCGCCGGCTCCTTGAGCCCTGCGCGAAGATCGCCGAGCGAGCCGTCAGCTGGCGGCTTGAAGTCCTTCGTGATGTTCTTGACGCGCTTGAACAGCTGCGCCAGTGCCTTGAAGTCCGCCGACGCGCGGTACTTCGACACGGCTTCGACGCGGTGCAGCGCGGTTCGCGGAAATTCCCAGAAGTCAGCGACGGCTCGCGCCTCTCCCGCGTGATACCCGCGCCGCTCGAGCAAATACGCCTCGCGCTCGCGCATGAAGTCGAAGAGCGCAGGACGCCAGTCCGGATTCGCCGGCGGGCGGCTGCCGAACGCGGCGCTCGCGTGCTCGATCATGGCGGACATCGCGACGGTCGTCGACGTGTCCGCGAGGATCTTGACGATGCCCTGCGCGGCGCGGCGCAGGCCGTACGGGTCGCGGGAGCCGGTCGGCTTCTCCCCGGCCATGAACAGGCCGACGAGGGTGTCGAGCTTGTCCGCAAGCGAGACCGCGGGCCAGGTCGCCGCGGCCTTCCCGAGCTGGTGCTTCGACGGCGGCGCGTCAGCCTCGACGCCAATCGGCAGGTAATGGAAGTAGATCGCCTTCCAGACCTCCTCGGGCAACCCTTCGGCTCGGGCGTAAATGCCGCCCATCGTGCCTTGCAGCTCGGTGAATTCGCGGACCATGTCGCTCGCGAGATCGGCTTTCGCTAGGCGCGCGGCCTGCGCCGCATGGCCTGCCGCGGTGGCGTCGGCGCCGAACGCTTCGCTGGCGATCCACGCCGCGAGCGTCTCGATCCGCGCCGCCTTGTCCTTGTAGCTGCCGAGCTTTTTGTGGAACAGCAGCGTGGACAGCCGATCGATGCGCGATTCGAGCTTCTGCTTCCGATCAGTTTCCCAGAAGAACCGGGCGTCGCGCAGCCGCGCCGTTACGACCCGCTCGGCGTTGCGGGCGATCGTCCGCTCGTTGTCTGGCTCGGTGTTGATCACGGCGAGAAACGCGTTCTTCAGCTTCCCGTCGTCGCCGTCGACCGGAAAGTAGTGCTGATGGTGGATCAACGTCGTCGTCAGCACTTCCTCCGGAAGTTCCAGGAATTCATGCCCGAAGGTGCCTCCAACGACGGACGGGTACTCGACGAGATCGGGCACCTCTTCCAGCAGACCGGGATCCGCATGAACGGCGCGGCTCACGCGACCCTGCAACCGCTGCGCCTTCGCGTCCAGCTCGCGGGCGATCTTGTTGTGCCGCTCGCTCCGCTCGAGGATGACGAAGTTCTCGAGCAGCCGTGCACGGTACTCGTCGAACGAGCGCACCTTGATGGCGCGCCCGGCGCGCCCGCTCGTCGTCAGGAACCGGTGACCGTAGGTGACGGCGCCGGTCGCGACGTCCTGCACCTGCCCCGTCTGCGCGGCGGGCGATCGCGTGATGGTGAACGGCACGACGCGCCCGCCATACAGGAACAGCAGCCAGCGAATGGGCCGGCCGAAGAGCAGATCGCCTTTGCCGTCTTCGAGCGTTGCGTCCCAGTGCATCAACTTCGGAAACGTCAGGCCGCGCAGCACCGCGCCCAGGACGTCAGGCAGCACGTCGACCGTCGCCTTGCCCCTTTGACGTTTGCGAAACGCGATGTACTCGCCTTTCGGCGTCTGCACGCGCTCGAGCACCGCCACGTCGACGCCCTGCTTGGTCGCGAATCCCGTCGCGGCCGGCGTCGGCGTCCCGTCGGGTTTGAACGACGCCGACACGGGCGGACCGTTCACGAGCTCCTCGAGATCCGTCTGCCGCTCCGGCACGCGGACGATGTGCACGGTCAGGCGGCGCGGCGTGCTATAGGTCTGTGCCGGCGCCTCCGGTGGAAGCCGGTGCGCCTTGAGCTCGGACGTGACGACCTCGCCGATCTGATTCGTCAGCGCCGGCAGCCACGAGGCCGGAATCTCTTCGCACCCGATCTCGAGAAGCAGCTCGCGGTCCATCACGCCCCCGCCGCCACGGGCGCGACGCCCTCGACGTACGCTTTCGCAATTCCAAGCGCGAGCTGACGGACGCGCAGGATGAACGCCGTCCGCTCGGTGACGCCGATGCTGTTGCTCGAATCGAGGATGTTGAACAGGTGTGAGCACTTCAGCGTGTGCTCCAGCGCGGGCCAGACGAGATTCGCGTTCAGCAGCGCCGTCGCGAGCTGGTAATACTTCTCGAACAGGTCACGGTGGAACGCGCCGAAATCAACGCCGCCGAGGTCGACCTGCCCGAACACGTATTTCGATTCTTCTACTTCCTCGCGCAGGCGGACGTCACCGTACTTCAGCCCCGGCGCCCACTCGAGGTCGAACATGCTGTCGACGCGCTGAAGTGCCATCGCAATCCGCTCGAGGCCGTAGGTCAACTCCGCGGAAATCGGGGCGAGCTCGAGGCCGCCCGCTTGCTGGAAATACGTGAACTGCGAGATCTCCATCCCGTCGAACATTACTTGCCAGCCGATGCCCCAGGCGCCAAGCGTTGGGGATTCCCAGTTGTCCTCTTCAAACCGGATGTCGTGCTGGCGGGGATTGATGCCGCAGGCCTCGAGGCTGTCGAGGTACATCTGCTGCACATCGTCGGGCGCAGGCTTGAGGATCACCTGGAACTGATGGTGCTTGAACGCGCGGTTGGGATTCTCGCCGAACCGGCCGTCGGCCGGTCGCCGGGACGGCTGCACGTACGCGACGTTCCAGTGCGCCGGCCCCAGGACGCGCAGGAAGGTCTCGGGGTGCATGGTGCCGGCACCGACCTCGACGTCCAGGGGCTGCTGCAGCGCACAGCCGCGCGACGCCCAGAATTCCGACAGCTTCAAGATGAGGTTTTGAAACGTCAACTCCTCATTCCCTTCAGCACGCGCACCGACTTCAACTCCTTCTCCAGGTGCGTGGCAATCCGCGCGCGGTGCGACCCCTCCAGCTCCCTCAGCGCCCGCGGCGACACCTGAACCTCGGCAAGTGCGAACGGGCTGATCGAGCGCGCGCGATCCAGAAACGCACGGGCTTCGCCGGACAGCCTTTGATCCGGCTCGTACACGCCCTGCAGGCGCAGCAGCCAGAATTCGAAGTACCGGGCCAGCGGCTCCGTCGCCACGCCTGCCGCCATCGCGTCGACGATGGACGCCCCGAGCCGGAACAGCGTCTCGTTCGGGTCGGCTTCCGGCGCCCACTCGTCGATCAGCTCGGCGAAATACCCCACATAACCCAGCGCGTCTTCGTGGACCGCCGACAGCGGCGAACGAATGGGCTCGACGTAATCCAGCCGCACCAGGTCCCGCCGCTCGCGCTCGACATAGCCAACGCGGCCGATCGTCAGCGGCTCCAGGCCGCCGCCAAACCGGCGCCGGCTTTGCCGCGCGTTCTTCGCCACGCCGCGCTTCTTGCCGCGATCGCGGGTGAGGAAGACCACGATCCGATCCGACTCACCGAGCTTGTAGGTCCTGAGAATCAGCGCGTCGGAGGTGTGAAAGGGCATCGTACTACAGGCCCAGATCCTTGAGCACGCGGTCGTCCTCGCGCCACTCCTCCTTGACCCGGACGCGCAGGTCCAGGAAGACCTTCGTGCCAAAGAACCGCTCGAGCTCTTCGCGCGCGGCCGTGCCGATCTGCTTGATCATCGCGCCGCCGCGTCCGACGACGATCGGCTTCTGCGACTCGCGGTCGACCACGATGCTGCAGTGCAGCTTCAACAGCCCCTTCGCCGCGTCGTCGAACCGCTCCACGATGACAGCGCTCGCAAACGGAATCTCGTCACGGGTGTACTGCAGCAGCTTCTCACGCACGAGTTCTCCGGCCAGCACCCTCTCCGGCTGGTCGGTCAGATAGTCCGGCGGATACGGCGGCTCGCCTTCCGGCAGCCGGTCGACGATCGCCTTCTCCAACCGCTCGACATTCTCGCCCGTCGCCGCCGAGAGGGGCACGATCTCCGCGAAATTCCCCTTGCGGCTGTACTCGTCGATGATCGGCAGCAGCCGCGGCCGCTTCATCAGATCGATTTTGTTCAGGACGAGAAACACCGCCGCGTTCGAATCCTTCGCCAGGTCGAGGACGAATTGAATCCCCCTCCCCGCCGACTCGGTCGCATCGACAACAACGCCGAGCACGTCCACCCCGCGGACGGTCTCGACGGCGGCGTCGACCATGCGGACGTTCATGCGGTGCAGCGGGCGGTGGATGCCGGGCGTGTCGAGATAGACCACCTGGGCGCCGTCGTAATTCCTGACGCCCAGGATCCGCGTCCTTGTCGTCTGGGGCTTGTCGCTGACAATCGCGATCTTCGTCCCGACCAGCCGATTGAGCAGCGTCGACTTGCCGGCGTTGGGCCGCCCGATCAGCGAAACGAACCCCGACTTCACGCGCGGGCCTCTTTCTGGGCCGGCTCCGGGGCATCCTGGCGGGTGATGCGCACGCGGTTGATGCGCCGGCGCTCGGCGTCGAGGATGTCGATGTGCAGCCCGCTGATGTCGAAGCGCTCGCCGACCGCGGGCACGCGCCCGATGCGCGAGAGCAGGAAGCCGCCAACGGTCTCGAAGCCTTCGCGCTCAATCTCGACGTTCAGCCGCTGCATCACCTCGCCGATGTTGACCTTGCCGTTGAAGAGATACCGGCCGCCGCCCTCGTCCACGATCGGCTCGGACTCGACGTCGTATTCGTCGCGGATCTCGCCGACGATCTCCTCGAGCAGGTCCTCGATCGTCACGAGCCCCGCTGTCCCGCCGTATTCGTCGACGACGATCGCACACTGCGTCTGCTGGCGCTGAAACTGCTTCAGAAGCTCGGGGACGCGCTTGGTTTCCGGCACCACGACCGCCACCCGTACGAGCGGCGTAATCGGCGACTCGTCCTTCACGTCCGGTCCGAGGCCGACCAGGTCCTTGATGAAGACGAAGCCGGCGATGTTGTCGAGGCTCTCCTTGTAGACGGGGAAGCGCGAGTACTCCTGCTCGCGGAACAGCGCGCGCAGCTCGCCGACGGTCGCGGACTCCCTGATGGCCACGATGTCGGGCCGCGGCGTCATCACTTCGCGGACCAGCGTGTCGCCGAAATCGACGATGCTCTGAAGCAGCCGGCGCTCCTCGCCCTCGATAATGCCCTGCTCCTCCGCATCCATGATGTGCGCTTTGGCAACCTCGTTGGCCTCCTGAGCGGTCTCATCGGCTTCGCCCGGCGCGGTGCGCTTCGTGCTCGTCACCGAGGCGGCCAGCCATCTGGTCACCGGCCACAGCGCGCGCGCGATCGGCGCGAACGTCGGCAGCAGCCACTCGAGCACGCGTTCGGGATCGCGGCTGACGATGAGGATCGGCAATACATGCTCGCAGACGAGGACGAACGCGGCGACGACCAGGATGACGAACGCGGCCGTGTGCGCGCCGTCGACGCCGACGAGGCGGGCGAGCAGTGCCGTCGCCGCGCCCGTGACGATACCGAGCAGGAGACGGACGGGCACGAAGAGCAGCAGCGGATCGTCGAGATATCTGGCGAGCGCGCCGGGGCGATCGGTGCGCTCCGCCACGAGACGCAGCGCCAGCCGCATCAACGCGCTGAACGCCGCATCGATCGCGCCGAGGTAGATCGCGGCGCAGGCGAGGAGAAAGACGCTGAGCGGAATCACTGGGCGCGCTCGATCAGCCCCTGCCGGATTCGGCCCTTGCGCAGCAGCCGAGCTTCCAGCCGGCGCATACGCCCGTCGTCATGCTCGTGATCGTACCCGAGAAGGTGCAGGAGGCCATGCAGAGCCAGCACGCGCAGCTCCGTGGACAGGTCGTGACCCTCCGCCTCCGCCTGACGCCGCGCGACAGCCTCCGCGATCACGATGTCGCCCAGAAACAGCCGGATGCCGTCGGGCAATTCCTTCCCTATGCGAGGACCCGCAGGGAAGCTCAGCACGTCGGTGACGCGGTCCTTGCCGCGGAACCGGCGATTGAGCGAGCGGATGCGCGCGTCGGTGACGAGCGCGATGCTCACCACGCCGTGCAGCCCGGGCGGGGCCACTCTGCGCAGCCACCGCCGCAGCCCGTAGGGCGGCAGCGGGCGGCCGCGCCCGTCGGAGACGCGCACCATCAGCGGCTGGCGCGCCATCGCTAGGCGGGCTGGCGCCCGTTGCCGTTGGAGAATCGTTCGTATGCCTTGACGATCTGCTGGACGAGCTTGTGCCGCACGACGTCGCGCTCGTCGAAGTGGACGAAGGCGATGCCGTCGATGGCGCTGACGACCTTCATGGCCTCGACGAGGCCGGACGTGCGGCCCGTCGGCAGGTCGATCTGTGTAATGTCGCCGGTGATGACCGCCTTCGCGCCGAAGCCGAGCCGCGTCAGAAACATCTTCATCTGTTCGGACGTGGTGTTCTGCGCTTCGTCCAGGATGACGAACGAGTCGTTGAGCGTCCTTCCCCGCATGAAGGCAATCGGCGCGATCTCGATCGTGCCGCGCTCGATGTAGCGGGCGACCCGCTCGACGTCGAGCATGTCGTAGAGCGCGTCGTACAGCGGACGCAGGTACGGATTCACCTTTTCCTGCAGATCGCCCGGCAGGAATCCCAGCTTCTCGCCCGCCTCCACGGCCGGACGCGCGAGGATGATGCGACTCACCTTCTTCGCCACCAGGAACGCTACCGCCTGCGCCATGGCGAGGTACGTCTTGCCCGTGCCGGCCGGACCGATGCCGAACACGATGTCGTTCTGCTCGATCGCGTCGAGATACTTCCGCTGTGTGACCGTCTTCGGTTTCACCTGCCGCTTGCCTGCCGGCGTCAGGCTGCCTTTCAAGAAGTGATCGCGGAGATCGACGAGCGTGTCTTGCGCGACGAGCGCCGACGCCGTCTTCACGTCGGTGTTCGACAGCTTGAAGCCGTCGCGCATCAGCGACGACAGCTGTCCGACAACGCGATCGACCTTCTCGAGGGCCGGCGATTCGCCTTCGACCAGTAAGTCGTGACCCTGGGTGCGGATGCGGACGTTGAAGAGCGCTTCGAGGTGTTTGAGGTTCTCGTCGTAGGAGCCGAAGAGCGTCTCGATCCCTTCTTCAGGGACGGTGATCTTTCGCAAGTCTGTCGGCTATCTCCCTGAACGAAAAGGGCAGGCCTAAAGGCCTGCCCTACAACAGTTT
>DASQHH010000351.1:0-3137 GCA_035632195.1 Vicinamibacterales bacterium | reverse complement strand
GCGAGATCGGCGTCGTCGGGCGACGGCATCTTGAGATAGCCGGGCAGGATGTCGAACACGCCCGCCATGTCCGTCGCGCCCTGGATGTTCGAGTGTCCGCGAAGCGCGTTGACACCGCCGCCCGCGCGGCCGACGTTGCCGAGCAGCAGCTGCAGGATCGCCGCGGATCGGATGATCTGCGTCCCGAAGGTGTGCTGCGTCCAGCCGACGGCGTAGATGATCGTCGCCGCCTTCTTCATGTCGCCGTTGATGCGGACGGACGTGAAGAGATCGGCCGCCTTCAGAAAATCCTTTACCGCAATGCCGGTGATGCGCTCCACCATCTCGGGCGTGTAGCGGGAGTACTGCTGCTTCAGCAGCTGGAACACGCAGCGCGGATGCTGCAGCGAAGGGTCGTGCGCGACGGGCTCCTCGTAGTTCCACGTCGATTGGTCGTACGTCTGCGTCGCGGGATCGAATCCGGAGAAGAGACCGTCCTCCGGCAGCTTGAAACCCTCCTTCACGATGAACGATGCATTCGTGAAGTGGACCAGATAGTCGCGGGCGATGCGGCCGTTCGCGATGGCGTAGTTGATGATCCCGCCGAGAAATGCGAGGTCGGACCCGGCGCGAATCTGGAGAAACAGATCGGCCGTCGCCGCCGTCCGCGTCAACCGCGGATCGACGACGATCATCTTCGCGTTGCGGTGCAGCTTCGCGTCAATCGGCCACTTGAAGCCGCACGGGTGGTTTTCCGCCGGGTTGCCGCCCATGATCAACATCACGTCGGTGTTCTTGATGTCGATCCATCCGTTGGTCATCGCGCCGCGTCCGAACGTGGCCCCCAGACTGGAGACCGTGGGCCCGTGTCAAACGCGGGCCTGGTTTTCCAGGTAGACCACCCCCAGACTGCGCATCGTCTTGACGACGAGGTAATTCAGCTCGTTCGTGTCGGTGCAGCCACCCGTCCACGCGATGCCTTCACAGCGGTTCACCGTGCGTCCCCGCGCGTCTTTCTCGACGAACGTCGCGTCGCGCGTGCTCTTCACGCGACGCGCGATCTCGTCGACGGCGCGGTCCCAGTCGATGTCCTCCCAGCGGTCGGAACCAGGGCGGCGGACCTGCGGCTTCAGCAGCCGGCGGTCGTTCAGGATGTCCTGCTGCAGCGACGCGCCCTTGGGACACAGCGTCCCGCGGTTGATCGGATGATCCGGGTCGCCCTCGACGTGCACGACCTGCGGGATCGCGTTCTTCGCGCGATCACCGAGCGTGTGGATGATGACGCCGCAGCTGACCGAGCAGTACGGACACGTGCTCCGCGTCTCGCTCGTGCGGGCGATTTTCAGCGTCTTCGCCTGCGCGTGTGCGGGGGCGACGTCGAAGCCGAACGCGGACACGGCCGCACCGGCGACGGCCGACTGGATGAACGTACGACGGGAGATCTCCATCACTGCTCCTGCGGCTTGTCACATCCCTACCAGGTTCAGCTCAATCTTCCGATACCCGCGTTCGACCGCCCACGCGTCCAGCGTGACTCCGGCCACTTCGTCGACGAGCGGAACCGCGAGACCCAGGCGGCCCAGGTCAATCGACTTGATGTAGCAGCGACAAGTCTCGCACGAGTCCAGGCGCAGATGGGGAAGCTCCTCGGACCGGTAGTAGCCGAGCTTGTGCTCATTCTCTTCCCCGCACCCGACGCACACGACGCGCCGCAACGTCCAGCAGTGCAGGCAATTTGCGCACTGCAGCTGGCGTCCTCCGCTTTCGAGTGCCTCGGCGTGCTCTTCGAGAATCGACAGCTGCGGCGCGCCGCCGCAGACCGCGCAGCGCCGTTCCCCGCGCAGATGGTCGCGGTGCGGAACTCGAACGCCGTCGTCAGCCAGCCGCTGCAGGTACGGCTGCGCGAGCGCCTTGCCGAAAAAATCGCGGTCGCTCGAGTCGCGCCAGAACGGCCGCACGATCTCTTCGAAGCTCCGGTTCCCGGCCTGAATCGTCTCCGCGCTCTCCCGCATCGCCGCCGGACCGCGATGCATCGTCATCTGCAGCAACTGCGGCACAAACTGCGCTTGAGGCGTCAAGTCACCGGCCAGATCTGCCGTGGGACGGCGGCGCCTGAACGAGTCGTACAGGTCCTTCTGCATCCGCAGGAGACAGACGTAGAAGACGAGCAGCGACTGAGCGGGTCCGGACACTGCGGACAGTTCCTCGGCCCGGTGGATGCGGTCGTCCCAGGAGTCGCGCACGAGACGTCATTTTGTACTAGAATTCGGCGCTCGAAGCCCCGATGACACCCGACGCGCTGCTCCGGCTGTTCTACGAGTGTTTCAACGGTCGCCGTTTCGGCGAGAACCCGCAGTTGTTCACCGACGACGTCGTGTTCGAGCTGCTGCCGTCCGAGGCGCCCCTGCAGGGACGCGGCGCGTTCGAGGAATTCGTCTCGCGCTGGTCGGCCGGATTCCCGGACGCCCACATGCTGCCGATCCATGTCGAGCAGCGCGGCGAGACGATGTGCGAAGTCGAACTGACGGCCACCGGGACGCATCTGGGCCTGTTCGATCTCGGCGCGTACCGTTTCAAGCCCACGGGGTCGAGCGTGAACCTGCGGCTCCGGCAGCTGTTCGAGTTCCGGCGCGGGCGCATCGCGTTCACCAGCCTGACCTTCGATTTGCAGAATCTGGTCGCCCAGCTCGCGACGATCGACCTGCGCGCCGTCGACACGCACCTGGACGCGGTGAATCATCTCCGCGGCGATCTCGGCCGCGCGTCCGACGAACCGGCGCGGCGCGACGTGGCCGACAAGATGATCGTCGAGGTCGACGCGCTCCGGAAGGTGCTGCGGCCTCCGCATTCACGCACTTGATGACGCGGCGGGCGGCGCTCGTTGCCGGTGTCGCCCTTTCGGTCCTCCCGTTCGCGCCGCAGGCGGCGCCGCCGTTGCCGTGCTGCTCGGCCGGGGATTCTGGTTCGTCACCGTGAGCCTTAGTCGATCGGATGGACTCAGCGGTTTCGTCGGGCGGGTCATCCGCGGAAAGGTGCACTGATCCGGCCGCGCGGCGGCCCGATGCGTCAAAATAGGATCGACGTGCTGGTTCCTGTTCTCCTGGCCATCGCGCTTTCCGCCCCGCAGACCCAGGGGACGTCAACGGAGGCCGCGGCGG
>DASQHH010000350.1:0-5710 GCA_035632195.1 Vicinamibacterales bacterium | reverse complement strand
CTCGAATGCCGTCGACGTCTTGCCGCCGCGCTGCAGCGTCGGCAGCTTCAACTTGTCGAACAGAATCGTCGACAGCTGCTTCGGCGAGTTGATGTTGAAGCTCTCGACGGCGAACTCGAAAATCTGCGTCTGCCGCCGGGCCAGCTCCTGATCGATGTGGCGCGATTGGCCGGCCAGCGCCGGTCCGTCGATATGCACGCCGGCGCGCTCGACGTCGACGAGGACCGGAATCAGCGGGCGCTCGATGTCGGTGTAAAGGCTCATCAGCTCGAGCCTCTCGAGCTGGCCCGTCAGGATCGGCGCCAGCTGCCAGACGAGGTCCGCCCGCTCGCCGGCATAATTCAGCGCGGCCTCCGGAGGGAGCTCCGCCAGGGTCACCGCCTTCACGCCGCGGCCGCAGACGTCTTCTTCGCTCAGCGCCTTGTAGCTCAAATGCTCGAGCGCGAGATCCTCGATGCCGCGCGCCGTCGCATCGACCAGATAACTGGCGATCATCGCATCGGCGTCGACGCCGCGCAGCGTGACGCCGTGCCGCGCGAGCATGATCGTGTCGAACTTGAGGTCGTAGCCAATCTTGTGGACGGCGGCATCTTCGAGCACGGGCGTCAGCGCCGCCACCGCGGTCGCAAGCGGCACCGACGTCGTCTCGGCCAGAGCGCGGTGCCCCACCGGCACGTAGTCCGCGTCGTGCGCCCCCGTCGAGAACGCGATGCCGACGATGTCGGCCCGCATCGCCGAAGGACGGTCGGGCAGGACCCGCAGGGCGAACCGCCCCGCCGACTTCAGGCGCTCGGCGAGCCCCGACAGCGCCGCCGCGTCGGCGACGATCCGATACGCCTTCGCGACCGTCTCGGCGGTGGGCGCGTATTCGGCGACGAGCGTGCGGAAGCCGAGCTCGTTGAAGATTCTGAAGCACTGCTCGCGCGAGGCGCCGCGGTAGCGGACGGCGCCCGCATCGAAGGTCACCGGGACGTCGGTGCGGATTTTCGCCAGCTCGCGGCTCTGACGCGCCGAATCGGCGTGCTGCAGCAGGCCTTCGCGGTACCGCTTGTTCTTGACCTCGGCGGCGTGTGCCAGAAGATTCTCGAGGGACCCGTACTGCACGATCAACTCGCGCGCGCCTTTGTCGCCGATGCCTGGGACGCCTTTGATGTTGTCGATCGTGTCGCCCATCAGCGCGAGGACGTCGACGACCTGTTCGGGTGCGACGCCGAACTTCTCCTTGACGCCGTCCGAGTCGTACCAGCTGCCCTCGTCGCGCGGATTGAAGACGCGGATGCCCGGCCGGACCAGCTGGAAGAAGTCCTTGTCCATCGTCACGATCACGATGTCGAGTCCGCTGCCGGCTGCCTGTTCGGCCAGCGTGCCGATGACATCGTCGGCTTCATACCGCTCGGACGTGAGGATCGGGACGCCGAGCGCTTCGCAGGCGGCATGCACCATTGGAATCTGTTCAGCCAGCTCGTCGGGCATCGGCGTGCGGTTCGCCTTGTAGTCCGCCGACAGCTCATCGCGAAACGTCCGGCCGGGCAGATCGAACGACGCGGCGATGTACTGCGGCTTCTGCTCGTTCAGCAGCTTGCGCAGCATCGTGACGAAGATGTAGACGGCGTTGGTCGGCTGTCCTTTCGCGTTGCGCAGGATGCCGCCGTCGACGCGCACGGGCGCGTGGTACGCCCGATACATCTGCGAGCTGCCGTCGATCAGATACACGCTTGGCTTGGCGGTCGGCGTCATCGGAAGGCGGGCGAAATTTTTACTATATCATTGCCGATTGTGCGATCCATCGGCTACATGGCCGTGCTGCTGTCCGCTGTCGTGTCGGCCGCGTGTGGTTCTGCAAACCCCTTTCGCCAGTACGAGTACGAGGAGGATCTGTATCTGTCGCTCGACGGCAGCGCGACGCTGTACGTGAATGCGTCGGTGCCGGCGCTCAACGCGCTGCGCGGCACCGCGTTCGATACGGGCCGCCGCGTCGATCGCGCCGCGATTCGTCAGTACTATTCGAGCCCCGACAGCCACGTGAACTGGGTTCGTACGTCGCGACGGAGCGGACGTTCGTTCGTTCATCTCCGCATCGAAGTGGACGACGTGAATCGGCTCTCTCAGGCGAAGCCGTTCGCGTGGTCGAGCTACCAGTTCAGTCAGGAGGGCGACCGGTTCGTCTACAGACAGACGGTGGGGTCGTCCGCGTCGGGCGCCGCCAGGTCCGATTGGAGCGGCCGCGAACCGGTCGCGTTCAGACTCCATCTCCCGAGCAAGATCACCTTCCACGACAACGGCGGCGAGCTCCGGAGAGGAAACATCCTGGCGTGGGAGCAGCCGCTCGGCGACCGTCTGCGAGGAGTGCCGCTGGTCATGGAAGCGCGCATGGAAACGCAGTCGATCCTGTATCGGACCCTGTACCTGTTCGGCGCGACGTTCGTGGCCGCCGCGGCGGCGTTTGTCATCGCCATCTGGTGGATCGTGCGCCGCGGAGGACGGAATGCCGCAGCCCTCTGATCAGTTCGGCGCCAAACCTGACGTGCTGCGTTGCGCGCGCTGCGGCAAGTTCGTCGACTGGGAGCACGCCTACGTCCAGATCGTCTGTACGTGCCGGCCGCGAATCGAACTGCCCCCGGTCCTGGTGCGCGAAGCGACCGACGCCGACAGGGGCGCGGTGCGCGAGCTCTTCGAGCGTGGCTTCGGGCGGACGCAGCTCGTCGCTTTTGGCGAGGTGATGGATATCGATCAGATGCCGGCGCTCGTCGCCGTCGTCACTCGCGATCCGGCCGGCGCGCTCGCATACCGGCTGCTCGGGAACGCGCTGCACATTGTCGCGCTGGCGACCGATCCCATGTGGCAGAGGTCGGGCGTCGGTGCGTACCTGCTGGCGGAAGCGGAGCTGATTGCCCGCCGGTTGAGTCTTCCGCGCATCGTGGTGGCCACGACGAATGACAATCTGCCGGCGCTCTATTTCTATCAGCGCAGAGGGTATCGCCTCCTCGAGCTCGTTCCCGACAACGTCGTGGCGCACACGGGCCGCGACGTCGCGGGCTTCGCGGGCATCCCGGTCCGGGACGAAATCCGTCTCGAAAAACGTATGATCGACCGATGAGGCTGCTCCTGGGCGTCGCGCTGATGTTCACGCTGGTGACCGGGCCGGCAGCGCCGCCAACGCCGGTCATCGTCGAGCTGTTCACGTCGGAAGGATGCGAGAGCTGCCCGCCCGCGGACGTGCTCCTTCAGCAACTCGCGTCGTCGCAACCGGTGGCGGGCGCGCAGATCATCCCGCTCGGTCTCCATGTCGATTACTGGGACCAGCTCGGCTGGAAGGATCGATTTTCGTCGCCGGTCTTTACGGGGCGCCAGCGCGTCTATGGCGCGCGTTTCAACCTCGACAGCGTGTACACGCCTCAACTCGTCGTCGACGGACGGTCGGAGCTGGTCGGCAGTGACGCGGTCGGCGCGCGAAAGGCGATCACCCGCGCGCTGAGCGGGCCGCACGGCGTCTTGCGGATCGAGCGTCGCGGAAACGAGGTCGTGGTCGTCGCCGCCGATCTGCCGCAGCACGGCCGCGCCGATGTCTACGTCGTCGTCACCGAGGACCGGCTGACTACGAGAGTCACGAGCGGCGAAAACCACGGCCGCACGTTGACGCACACCGCCGTCGTCCGCAGCCTGTCGGTTGCCGGAGAGGCGGCCGGCCGCACCGCGGAAGCAAAGGCGACGCTCGCGATCGATCCCGCGTGGCGGTCCGACGCGATCCATATCGTCGCGTTCGTGCAGGAGCGGCGCGGCGGTGCGATTCTCGCGTCCGGCTCCCTCCCGTGAAGGAATACCCCTACTGGTGGGACACCATTCCGAAGTCTGAAATCGGACCGCAGAAGCCGGAAGCTGGAAGTCAGCGGCCAGAAGTCCCCAATCGCGCGGATGTCGTCGTGGTCGGTGCGGGTTACACCGGTCTGTCGGCGGCCCGGCGCCTGGCGATGAGCGGCGCGTCCGTCGTCGTCATCGAGCGTGAGCGCGTCGGGTGGGGCGCCAGCTCACGCAACGGCGGACAGGTGCTGACGGGATTGAAACTCGATCCCGGGACGCTTGTTCAGCGTTACGGGCAGCGGCGCGCGCGCGCGTTGTTCGACTCGGCCGGCCGATCCGTCGCGCATCTCGAGGCGGTGATCGCCGCCGACGCGATCGACTGCGACTACGAGCGGACGGGCCATATCCAGGCGGCATGGAAGCGTTCGCATTTCGACGCATTCCGCGTCGAACAGCAGCTGCTGGCGGGCGTGTTCGGCCATCACGTCGATCTGCTGTCGCGGTCCGAGCAGCGCGCAGAGATTGCCACCGACGCGTACCACGGCGTCCTGATCGACGCGAAGAGCGGGGCGTTGAACCCCGCCCGGTACGCGGAGGGCCTCGGCCGTGCCGCCGAGAGCCGAGGCGCGCGCATCGTCACGGGTGTTGCCGTCGAAGGGATCGATCGTGCCGGAGCGCGCTGGCGCGTGGTGACGTCCGCGGGCGACGTTGACGCTCGTGACGTCGTCGTCGCGACCGACGGCTACAGCGATCGGGCTTCGGGCGCGCTGCAGCGGCGGCTGATTCCGATCGGCAGCTATGTCATCGCGACAGAGCCGCAACCGGCGGAGCTGGCGGCGGCCCTGCTGCCGAACCGTCGCGTGGCGTTCGATTCCAAGAATTTTCTGTACTATTTTCGCGTCACCGACGACCACCGTGTCGTGTTCGGCGGCCGCGCCGAATTCAGCACGCCGACGGCGGCCACGACTCGCAGGGCGGCGGAGACGCTCCGGCGCGGGATGACGCGTGTGTTTCCGCAGCTCGAGTCCGCGGCGGTCGAGTATGCGTGGAGCGGCACCGTTGCGTTCTCACGCGATCGGATGCCGCATGCGGGGCAGCTCGATGGCATGTATGTCGCGTCCGGATACTGTGGGCATGGCATCGCGATGGCGACGTGGCTCGGCGACATCGTCGGACGGCTCGCAGCGGGCGGACAGGTGGACGATCCGATGGTGACGTTGAAAAACCCGTTTCCCCGGATTCCGTTGTACTCGGGCGTTCCGTGGTTCCTGCCGGCCGTAGGCGCTTACTACAAGGTGATGGATTGGCTGCGATAGATCTCGAATACTCGGCGGCTGAAATGCGCGCAATGGCCGAGGCCGTCGTGACGCGCTGCGTGGATCACATCGTGTCGCTCGGCCGCCAGCCGTCGTGCGGCGACGTCGATGCCGCGGCGCTGTGCCGGTCGATGCGTGAATCGGCGCCCGACGGCGGCGCTTCGCTCGAGTCGATTCTCGAACCGCTCTTTCGCGACTGGCTGCCGCGCTCGTTCACGGCGCCCGGGCCCGGTTATCTGGCGTACATTCCCGGAGGCGGCCTGTTTCCGGCTGCGCTGGCCGACTTCATCGCCGACGCCACCAACCGGTACACCGGTGTGTGGCAGGCAGCGCCCGCGCTCGTGCAGCTCGAGGCAAACGCGCTCGACTGGCTGCGCACGTGGATGGATTTCCCGGAGGACGCCCGCGGACTCTTCACCTCCGGCGGCTCGATGGCGACATTCAACGCGATCGTCTGTGCCCGCGAACGCCATCTCGGCCCCGACATCCGCCGCGGCGTGCTGTATACCTCCGACCAGGCTCACCACTCGATTCTGAAGTCCGCGAAGCTCGGCGGCATCATGCCGGATCGCGTCCGCGTCATCGAATCGGACGAT
>DASQHH010000349.1:0-6874 GCA_035632195.1 Vicinamibacterales bacterium | reverse complement strand
GTTCCTGCGGACGCGCGCCGCGGGTTGAGACACGTCGTTTCGTCGATCGCCGATCTGCTCGCCGGCGGATCACCGGCGCTCGACGCGGACGCGACGCACCGCGATGCTCCGGCGTTCTGGCTGTATTCGTCGGGCAGCACCGGCGCGCCGAAGGGGTGCGTGCACCTGCAGCACGACATGGTGGTGTGCGCCGAGCTGTTCGGCAAAGGCGTGCTGGGCATCCGCGAGACGGACCGCACGTTCAGCGTCGCGAAGCTGTTCTTCGCGTACGGCCTCGGCAATGCGCTGTACTTTCCGCTGTCCGTCGGCGCGACGACGATACTTTGGTCCGGACCGCCGACGCCGCAGCACGTGTATGCCGTCATAGAGAAACATCGTCCGACACTGTTCTACGCCGTGCCGACCGCGTACGCGATGATGCTGGCAAAGGAGCGCGAGGCTTCAGCCGAGCGCGCGCGTGATTTCGATCTGTCGAGCGTTCGCCTCGCGGTGTCCGCCGGCGAGGCGCTTCCCCCGGCCCTCTACGAACGCTTTAAACAGCGGTTCGGCGTCGACATCGTCGACGGAATCGGATCGACTGAAGCGCTGCACATGTTCATCTCCAATCGTCCGGACGCCATCCGGCCGGGTTCGAGCGGACTGATCGTCCCCGGCTACGACGCGCGCATTCTCGACGATCAGAAACAGACAGTGGCGGCGGGCGAGATCGGCACCCTGTGGATCAGCGGCGACTCGGTGTGCGACGGCTACTGGAACAAGCACGAGAAGACGAAGGAGACGATCGAAGGGCGCTGGATTCGCACCGGCGACAAGTACTCGCAGGACGTCGACGGTTTCTACTGGTACGCCGGCCGATCCGACGTCATGCTGAAGGTCGGTGGACAGTGGGTGAGTCCCATCGAAGTGGAAGGCGCGCTGGTGGCTCACCCCGCGGTCCTCGAATGCGGCGTGGTCGGCCGCGAGGATCGCGATGCGCTGGTGAAGCCGATGGCGTTCGTCGTCCTGCGGGACGCAGGCGCCGCCAACGAGCAGCTGGCGCTCGAGCTCCAGCAGTTCGTGCGCGACCGCGTGGCCGAATACAAACGCCCGCGCTGGGTACGATTCGTATCCGAGCTTCCCAAGACGGCGACCGGCAAGATCCAGCGCTTCCGCCTGCGCGAGCTCGCATCCAACCCGGACAGCGCTCGACTCGTCTAACGCACCATGCGAGACCTGCGCTACGCCGTTCGCGTCCTGTGGAAGAGCCCGGTCTTTGCCGTCACGGCGATTCTGACGCTCGCGCTGTGCGTCGGCGCCAACACCGCCATCTATACCGTCGTCGATCGCGTGCTCCTGCGGCCCCTGCCGTATCCGGAGCCGGATCGGCTGGCGGAAGTCATGACCCATTTCGATCGGGGCGGCGAGGACGGTGACGGGCAGACAGGCTCCACCTGGGAGGCGCTGCGCGACGGCGTCGCGTCGATGGATCTCGCGGCGCTGACGGGGGGATTCGCATCGACCGGCGTCAACCTGGTGGTGGATGGTCGCCCGGAATACGTGAAGCAGCAGCGGGTGTCCGCCGGATTCTTCCGCGTGCTGGGCGTGGCGCCAGCGCTCGGCCGCGAGTTCACGAACGCGGAAGACGTGCCGAACGGCCCGGCGGTCGCCGTGTTGAGCCAGGGGCTCTGGCGGCGTCTGTTCAACGGGAACGCCAGCGCGGTCGGAAAATCCATCACGCTGCTCGGCGAGCCCTACACAGTCGTCGGCGTGATGCCCGCGTCGTTCACGACGAACTCGGCCGTCGATGTGTGGACGCCGGCGCGGCCCTGGCGCCGAGGCGAAGGCGGCGGGCAGAACTACGAGATCGTCGGACGCCTGAAGCCGGGCGTCACGTGGGCGGAAGCGGACGCGCAGGTGCGGGCGGCAGCCGATCCGATCCTGAAGGACATCTACAAGGCGCCGGCCACTGCGCACGAGACTATCGTGTCGCTGCAGCAGGGCGAGACCACCGAGACGCGTCAGCCGCTGATGCTGCTGTGGTCTGCGGTCGGCGTCGTGCTGCTGATCGGGTGCGTGAACATCGCGGGGCTGCTGCTCGCGCGCGCGCGGACGCGCGCGCCGGAGATCGCGACGCGCATTGCCATCGGCGGCGGGCGCGCCGTCATCATCCGCCAACTGCTGGTCGAGAGCGTCGTCCTCGCCGCGGCCGGCGGCATCGCCGGCCTCGCGATCGGGTACGCGGGCGCGCAGCTCTTCGCGACGCTGCTCGAGGACGCGTTCGGCGTCACCGGACAGATCGGTCTGGACGCGCGCGTGCTGGCGATCAGCGGGGGCGCGGCGCTGCTGACGAGCGTGGTGTTCGGCCTTTTGCCCGCCATCCAGGCGAGCCGCGTCGATCTGCGGCAGACGCTCGTCGAAGGCGGCAGTCCGTCGATTGCGGGGACCGCGCGCAGCTGGCCGCGGCGCGCGATGGTCGTCGTTGAGGTCGCGCTCGGCGTCGTGCTGCTCGTCGGCGCGGGACTGCTCGTGCGGACCTTCGATCATCTGCTGCGGCTGTCGCCGGGCTTCGACGGCACGCGCGTGATGACGGCCACGTTGTCCCTGCAGGATGCGCGGTATCAGACGGCGTCGAAGGTGAACCAGCTGTTCGATCAGTCGCTCGCCAGACTGCGGAACGCTCCCGGAGTGCATGCGGCCGCCGTGTGTCTGACGCTGCCGTACGAACGCGCGCTGAACACGGGCGGCCGGTGGGTGGGCGCCAAACCAGGCTCCGAGCAGATCGATATTTTCAACGAGACGTATGTCACGCCGCAGTATTTCGATGCGCTCAGAATTCCCGTGATGCGGGGCCGCGTCTTCACCGACGCGGATTCGGCAGCGGGCGCGCCCGTCATGGTCGTCAATGTGGCGTTCGTAAAGCGTTATTCACGCGACGAGGATCCGATCGGGCGCCAGATCGTCGGGGGCGGCGGTGCGCCGCCGCGCACGATCGTCGGCGTGGTCGGCGACATTCAGCAGAAGGCCGGCTGGGGCAGCTTCGGACCGATGGCCGCCATGGCCGCGGCGTACGTTCCCGCCGCCCAGACCAGCGATGCCTTCCTGAAAATGGTCCACTCGTGGTTCTCACCCAGCTGGTTCGTGCGCCTGGCCGGGCCGCAGGAGGGCGCGGCCGCAGAGATGCAGCGAGCCGTGCAGTCCGTCGACCCGCTTCTGCCGTTCGCCAAGTTCCGGACGCTGGACGACGTCCGCGGCGAGACGCTCGCGACGCAGAGCGCGCAGACGACATTGCTCGGGACGCTTGCCGCGCTGGCGCTGGTCCTTGCCGCCGTGGGACTCTACGGGCTCGTCGCGAATTCTGTCGCCGAGCGGACCCGTGAGCTGGGGATTCGCATGGCGCTCGGCGCGACCGCATCTCGCGCTTCGGTCGCCGCCGCGGCGCCTGGCATCACGCTCGCGCTCGTCGGCATCGCCATCGGCCTCGCAGCCGCGCGCGCGGCAGCGACGACGCTGAGGCATTTCTTGTGGGGCGTGACCGTCGGCGATCCGTTGACGTTCGCCGGCGCCGCCGCCGTCGTATTCGCCGTCGCGGCCATCGCAGCGATCGTGCCGGCGCTGCGCATCGTGAGGTTGAATCCGATCAAGGCGCTGCGCAACACGTAGCGCAGGCCTTGGCCGTCACCCATCGCGGCCGTATACTCTAGTCGTTCGCTTGCGAACATGACTGCCAAGGATACGGTTCGTGCGCTTCTCGACAGGCTCCCAGACGACTGCAGCCTGGACGATGTGCTGTACCACTTGTACGTCGTGCAGGCCCTGGGCCAGGGTCTGGCCGACGCCGAGACGAATCGGGTCATCTCGCACGAGCAAGTGGCCGCCGACCTGCGTCGCAAATGGCTTCTCGGGTCCGCGACGTAGTCTGGGCTCAATCCGCTCGAGACGCTCTGGACGAAGTCATCGAGTACATCGCACACGATTCGCGATCCTCGGCGATTCACGTTTTGGATGAGGCGCTTAGCGCCGCGGCTGGTCTCGAAATCCTCGCTGAACGCGGCCGGCTGGTCCCCGAAGTCAACGATCCTGCAATACGCGAAGTATTTGTTTTCACTACCAGCTGTTGTACGAAGTTCGCGAGAAGCGGGTGACCGTCCTGGCGTTTCTACATGGAGCGCGAGACTTCGCCGCGTGGCGCCGACAACAGAAAGACCTGTAGGTGACGCAACCGATCTGCCGCTCTTCAATGCTTTCGTCTCACACTTGTACGTCTGCAAAGTACGCTGGCGTGACGATTGGTCTGGTCGATTGTTCTGGTTGGGAGCCGCGCCCGGCCGGCGCGAGTGTCCGTCGGATGCATTCTCGTGGCCGAGGCCACGGTGGCTGCGGTATGAACTCGGGTCCGGGTATTTGTCGTGCGTCTATGAGTGCTGCTTACGTGAAGTCCGTTGTACGCTCTTAGGAGCGGCCGGACTCGTGATCAAGCCTTTCCCACTCGCTGAGCTTCTGATCAAAGTTGGTGTCTTGCTGGTTCTTGGCCTGGCCGCTCATTCCGGCCGTTCGCGCTTTCGGCGGATAACGCTCGAAGGATCGCAAGCCAGCCTGATATCGTAGCCACGTGAAGCGCCCCGCCGTCGCCGCGCTGCTCGGTTTTCTCGCGACGGCCGCGCCCTCCGCACAGCAGCAGGTGTTCAAGAGCGGCATCGACGTCACGACGATCGACGTCACCGTCGTCGGTCGCAACGGCGATCCCATCCGCGAACTCACGGCCGGCGATTTCGCCGTCACCGTCGACGGCAAGGCCAGAGCGATCGTCTCGGCGCAGTTCGTGTCGTTCAGCGATGAAGCCGCCGCAGGAATTCCGCCGGCCGCCCCGGACCCGCGCGAGTTCAGCTCGAACGAGAATCACGCGCGCGGACGGCTCATGGTCCTCCTCGTCGATCAGGGAAACATCCGCCTGGGCGAGGAACGATCCGTTCTGCGCGCGGCAGAAGGGTTCCTCGATCGGCTGACGCCCTCGGACCGCGTGTCGCTGCTGACGATTCCGGCCGGTCCCGTCATCGCGTTCACAGGCGATGCCGCGCGCATCAAAGAAGGGCTCCGCCGCATCCGCGGGCAGTACCAGCTGCCAATCAGCCGTCACAACATCTCGGCAACGGAATCACTGCTGATCGAAGACGGCGATGCCGACACACTGGCGGCCGTCATTCGGCGCGAGTGCCGGGGGGACCCTGCATGTCCGCAGGAGATCGAGCAGGAGGCGCGCTCGATCGCGCCGGCCGTCCGCTCGCGCGGACTCGATACGGTCCGCGCACTGTCCGACGTCTTCGCCTACCTCAAGACCATCGACGGCCCGAAGACGGTCGCGATGATCTCGGAAGGCCTGATTCTCGATCAGCAGCGGTTTCCGGCGGGACTCCCGCCCGAGGTCGAGAAGCTCGCATCGCAGGCACGCGCGATGGTCTATGTGCTGCGCCTGGGGCAGGACGGAACCGACGCCTCAACGCCCAGCGCCTTCCGGCAGGTCGATCTCGCGGCGCAGACGATCGGGCTGGAGACGGTCGCGGGCGCCACGGGCGGCGACCTTTTCACCGTCGTCGGGACGGGCGCGGCGATGTTCTCGCGAATGACGCGCGAGCTGTCGGGCGAGTACCTGCTCGGCATCGAAACCATCGAGTCGGACCGCGACGGCAGGCAGCATCGCATCAAAGTGAGCGTGAAGCGGGGAGCCGTCCAGGTGCGATCGCGGCGTACGTTCGAGGCCGACGCGGTCGCGCCGCGGCCGGGCGAGGCATCGGCGGCGGCTGCCATCGTCAACGCGCTGCGCACGCCGCTGCTCGTGTCGGCGCTTCCCGTACGCGCCACGAGCTATGTCCTCATGGCCGCTGATCGTTCGAAGGTCCGCGTCGTCATCGCGGCGGAGATCGGCGAAGGGATGACGCAGCCCACGCGCCTCGCCCTCGGTTGTGAGCTTGCCGACGCGGCTGGAAACGTCGTCGGGGGACAGGCGGCGCCGGTGCTGCTGTCGCCGTCCGCCGGGGGCCGGCTTCGCTATCGACAGGAGTTCACCGTCAAACCCGGTGTGTACACCGTCAAGATTGCCGCGGCCGACTCCGCGGGGCACGTCGGCAGCCTCGATCGCCCGATCGTTGCGGACTTCGTGACGCGTGGTCCGATATCTGTCGCGGATCTTGTGGTCAGCGACGCGGCGGACGATGGCGGCAGCGATCTCGACGTCGAGCCGCTCGTCGCCGGAGGACGCCTCGTCGCGTCTGTGGATCTGCGCACCGCACCGGGCGCGCTGCCGAAAGACACCAGCGCAACACTGGAAGTCGTGGATCCGACTGGAAAGCCCGCGCTGACTGTACCGGTCCAGATCATCAGTTCCAGCGACGGCACTCGCCATGTGATCCGTACGACGGTGGACGCCGCGGCTCTCGCGCCGGGTGCATTTCGTGCCCGCATCCTGGTCACTACGCCGGGACAGCCGCCGATCGAGGCCCACCGCGCGTTCCGCGTGACGCGCTGATCCATTTCTTCGTAGATTGACCGTCCGTGTCAGCGACAACAGCCGCCCCGCAGTCCATTTCTCTCTCCGCGCACCCTGAAAAGCCGAATTGCTCGCCGCGGGGTCTAAATACAGCGTAAGAGCTGAAAACGGAGGTGACAGATGCAGAAACCAGTCAGGAACAGGCTGCACGCGTACGAACGCGTCCGGGGCTTGTGCGACGCGCATCGGTTCGTGTTCGAGGCGACGCCCGGTGTAAGGAAACGCAGGGAGGCGCTTGACGCGCTCGTCAACAGGATCAGAGCACTGGGCGCGGATCAGATGTCCGCGAAACTGGAGCGGCGCGCCGCAACGGCGGACTGCCGGCGCATGCGGCGCGCGCTGCACGACGCCGCC
>DASQHH010000348.1:0-15752 GCA_035632195.1 Vicinamibacterales bacterium | reverse complement strand
TCGCGATGTGATCGATGTGGTCGACGATCTTCTCCCACGACACTTTGGGCATCTCGCCGTTGAGCATCGCTTCGTGGTACAGCGAGTCGGTGGCGGGGATGCTGCAGCCCTCGTTGTCGCCGCACCGCTTCGACACGGCATCGAGCTTCGCCTGCAGCGCCGGACCGGGTTTGGCGACGCGGAACTCCTCGCTGAGGAACCCGGCATGGTAGTTGACCATCACGACGCCGCCGTTCTTGGTCACCGCGCGCAGCATGTCGTCCGTCATGTTGCGTGGCGCGTTCGCAATGGCGCGCGCCGAGGAGTGCGAGGCGATCACCGGCACTTTCGTCGTTTCCAGGGCGTCGAAGAACGTTTTATCGGCGACGTGCGAGATGTCGACCATGATGCCGAGCCGGTTCATCTCCCGGACGACGTCTTTCCCGAACGGCGTCAGGCCGTCGTGCGCCGGCTTGTCGCCGGACGAGTCGGCCCACGGTGTGTTCACCGAATGCGTGAGCGTCATGTAGCGGACGCCGAGCGCGGCGAACGTGCGCAGGACGGCGAGGTCGCTGTCGATCATGTGTCCGCCCTCGACGCCCATCAGCGCGGCGATCTTGTGCGCCGCGTGCGCCTGCCGGATCTCCGAGGCCGTGGTCGCCAGGACGAGCTCGCTCGGATGCGTGCGGACCGCTTCGCGCACCGCGTCGATCTGATCGAGCGCGCGCTTGACCGCGGGCGGGCCGGTGATGTCTCCGGTCATCCAAATGGAAAAAAAGATGGCGTCGAGACCGCCTTCGCGCATCCGGGGAATGTCGATGTTGCCGGTCGTGTTCCGCTTCGCGATGTCGAAGCTCTTGTCGAGGAGCCGCTGGGTCGTGTCGTCGTGCGTGTCGACGACGATCGCGCGCATGTGGAGCTGGCGCGCGTGTTCGGAAACCTGATCGGCGACGCTTTGACCGATCGCGAGAACCGGCAGCATCACCCCGGCGCAGACGAGCAGAAGGCGCATGTGGACCATGCGCAGAATCTTACCTTTTCTAAGTCTCTTCCCAGCGGAACCGCATCATCGCGATCGATCCGAACGCGACGGCAAAGACGATCAGGACCAGAGTGGGCATGAGCGCGCCGGCGATGCCGATGCCGCGCCATGTCATGGCGTCGAGCCCGTCGACGGCCCATCGCGCCGGAACCACGAGCGTGAGCTGCTGCAGCCACGCCGGAAACACGAACGTCGGCACCCAGGCGCCGCCGAGCATGACCATCATCAGCACCGCCAGCGTCGTCACGCCGCGGGCGGTCGCCGGTGTGTTGCCGAGCGCGGCGACGAGCACGCCGAAGGTCGACGCCATCAGGGCGCACGCGATCGAGACGGCGAGGAAACCGGCGACGCTGCCCTGAATGCGGACCTTGAAGACGACCATCGCGAAGGCGAAGCAGACGATCAGAATCATCAGCGACTCGATCGCGCCGCTGGCGACCTTGCCGGCCAGCAGCGTCCCGCGCGAAACGGGCGCGCTGCGCAGCCGCTTCCACAAACCCCGCTGGCGCTCGAGCAGCATCTCGACACCCATGTTCGCCATCGCGAACAGCAGGAACTGGATCGCCATGCCCCCGAACGAGTGCGCGTACCCGTTGTAGGCGACCGCGTCCGCGGTAATCGCCTCCTCATGAACGGTGTACGGCATCGTGATTCCCGCCGGCCGCGCTCGACCCGGCGACCCGGCGCTGGTGCGGTCGTAGAACTTCTGCAGCGACAGCAGCATGTCGGCGAGCGCGCGCCGATCCGCGTCCGGCAGGCCGGACTGCTGGGTCTGCGGGAGCGGCTTGTCGATCATCGCGCGCCCCTGCTGGCCGCCGAACATCTCACGGCTCACCGATTCCATGACGTGCTGCGTCATCACCCCGCGGATCATCGCCTGCTCGATGCTGCGCGAGGGATCGAACATGATGTCCAGCTGCGGCTTCTCGCCGCCGCCGAAGAAGGCGTAGCCAGCCGCCTCGCCGAATCCCTTTGGAATGACGACGGCCGCGGCCAGCTTTCCGCCGCGGACGCTCTCACGCGCCTCCGCCTGCGGCGGCGTGCTGACGCGCAGGTTGCGATCGCCGCGCGCGCCATCGACGATCCCCCTTGAGATCGCGCTGCCATCGAGATCGATCATCGCGATGGCGATCTTCGCCGGCTCGCGATCGCCGCCCGATCCGGAGAAGATCGCGCCGAAGAACGACGCGATCGCAATCGGCACCACGAAACTGACGATGACCGACCGCCGGTCGGAGAAGAACAGCAGCAGATCCTTGCGGATCATCGCGCGCAGGGGTGTGAGGGAAGCCATCAGTCGCGCAGGCTCCTTCCCGTCAGCGTGAGGAACACCGATTCGAGGTTCGCGCTCGCGCCCCCAACCGCACCGACGCGCGCCTGGAGTCCCGTCAGCGTGTCGTCGGCGATCACGCGCCCGTGGTCGATGACGACAATACGGTCGGCGAGGCGCTCGGCCTCCTCCATGTAATGCGTCGTGTACAGGAGCGCCTTGCCGCGCCGCTTCAGCGCTTCGAGGTTGTCGAAGATGGCGTTGCGGCTCTGCGGATCGACGCCGACCGTCGGCTCGTCGAGCAGCAGGATGTCGGGATCGTGCAGGATGCCGGCCGCGAGGTTCAGCCGCCGCTTCATTCCGCCGCTGAATTCCTTGACCCGATCGTTCGCCCGATCGGCGAGGCCGACCAGCTCGAGCGCCGCCGCAATCGAGGAACCGAGCGCCGCGCCGGTCAAGTCGAACAGTCCACCGAAAAATCGCAGGTTGTCGCGGGCGGACAACTCGTCGTACAGCGCGAGATCCTGCGGCACGAGACCGATGCGGCGCTTGTTCGGGTCGGTATCGCCCGAGAGCTTCCGTCCGGCGACGAGCACCTCGCCGCGATCCGGCGTCAGCAGCCCGGCAATCATCGACACCGTCGTCGTCTTGCCCGCGCCGTTGGGACCCAGAAGGCCCGTCAGCCGGCCCGCCTCGATGCCGAACGACACGTCGTCGACGGCGACCAGCGTGCCGAAGCTCTTTCGAAGGCGGTTGATGGCCAGCACGGATGCCACTCTAGTCCATGCCGCGGCGGACCCGACGCCCCTTCCGGACCAAAGGCTGGAAATATTGGACGAAGGGTCCTACTGGCGGGGTTCGCGGAGTACCGCACTGAACCGCTCGTACTGATCCACCGCAACGAAATCGACGCCGGTCCGGATCGCCGCGCGCCACCGCTCGCGTGCAGCGGCCTCGGATCCGAAGTTGTAGGTGGCGGACCATCCGCCGGACGTGTCGCGCGGATCGTGACCGTTGAGCGTGTAGAAGCGAATCCACAACCCGGCGGCGTGCGCCGCGCGCACGAGCCCGGCGAGCCGCGCCTCATCGTCCGGCGTCCAGTTCCCCGCGTTCCGCTGGCCGCCGAGCTCGACGACGCTCCACGGGTTGTTCCACCAGCGGTGATAGTTGCTGCGGGCGCCGGGTTGGATGTCGGGCAGCCCGCCGGCGTTCTGATGCACCTGCGGCTTCGCCGCGCCGAAGAGCAGCAGCTGCTGGCCGACCGGGACGGCGTCGTGAAACACTTTGCGCTGCGCGTCAGACTCTCCCGTCAGCACCATCAGCGGACCGACGATGAGCGGCTGGACGTCCGCGATCGACGCCGCGCGCGGCGCCGTGGTCAACCACGCTTTGTACTGACTGAGGAGCGCCCACACGGCGGCAAGGTGCTCCGGCTCTTCCGTCTTGAAGTCGAGATTCAGCGTGATGACCGGCCAGGTTTCGGGCCGGCCCTCGCGCAGCGCGCGCTCGACGATCGGCCGCACCTTCTCGAAGAAGTAATTGCGTAGCGTCGGCTCCGCGCCGGTCAGGCCGAGCGCAGGCTTTCCCGGCTGGTCATGGGCGACGAGCGATCGGCCCTTTCCCGTCGCCGGATCGTGGAACCACACGAGATCCTGTTCGATGGCGAGCGGCGTACCGGTCGAAAGCGCCCGATCGATCCGATCGGTCCACCGTCCGTTGTACGGATAGCAGTTGTGCGCGTCGAGCAGGACGCGCGCGCCCGGCGCGAAGCTGTTGTCCGTTTGCGCCGTCGCGACAATCGTCGCCAGAATCGCGGAAACGATGGCCGCCCGCATGGCGGCCATTCTACAGGGCTATTCCGTAAGGGCGACGATCGGATCGATGCGCGTCGCGCGGCGTGCGGGCACCGCGCACGCCGCCAGCGCCACGATTGCCAGCGACGCGACGACAGTCCCAAGTACCAGCGGATCGGTCGCGCGGACGCCGAACAGCTGGCTCTCCAGGCTCTTGCGCAGCGCCAGCGCTCCGATTCCCCCGAGGACGAACCCGGCGCCGACCAGACCGAGTCCCTCGCGCAGCACGAGCTCGAACACACGGCCCGCGCTGCTGCCGAGCGCGAGGCGGATGCCGATTTCACGGGTGCGCTGCGTGACGAGGTACGCGAGCACGCCGTAAATGCCGATCGCCGACAACGCCAGCGCGACGGCCCCAAATGCCATCGACAGCAGCATCGGCGATCGGCGGACGACGAGCGCCTTGTCCATCCGTGCGTCCAGCGTCTTGACGTCGAACACCGGCAGCTGCCGATCAAGCTCCTTGAGTGCGCCGCGTACGCCGCCGGCGAGCGAAACGGGATCGCCGGCCGTACGGAGCGCGAACGAAAGGCCGCGGCGAGTGCTCTGGGACATCGGGAAGTAGTACGCCCCGACGAGCGGCTGCTGCTCTTCGGTGAAGCTGTGCAGCTTCACGTCCTTTACTACGCCGACAACGGTCAGGAACACGGTCTTGTCGGTGATGGCCATCAGGTTATTGATGTCCTGCGGCAGGAACATGCGACGCCCGATTGGATCCTGGTTCGGCCAGAAATGGCGGGCCAGCTTTTCGTCGACGATGACGACGCGCAGTGACGACGGCGTGTCGCGCTCGTCGAACAGCCGTCCGCGCGCAAGTCGCGCGCCGATGGCCTCGAAGTAGCCGGGTGTGATCGCCGCCTGATTCGGCGAGATCAGCGACTCGCCGGGTTTCATCTGGTAGCCCTCGGCGAGAATCACGCTGTCGTTGTTGTTGCCGTTCATGGGAATCCAGTCGGTGGCGCCGACCGCGGAGACGCCCGGCAGCGCGCGCAGCCGATCGAGCGCCGCCGACGTGAACGCCGTCAGTCGCGCGTCGTCCCCATAGCGGCTGCGCGGCAGCTCGATTGACGCCGTCAGCACGCCGTCCGGGCGGAAGCCGGGGTCGACCGCCAGCACACGGCGGAAGCTCGCGAACAACAGCCCCGCGCCGACGAGCAGGACGAACGCGAAGGCGACCTGAGCGACGACGAGCGTCCGTCGGAGCACACGCGCGCCGCGGCCGGCGGTGCCGCCGCGCCCTTCCTCGCGCAGAACCGCTGTCAGTGCACCGGGTATGACGCTCGCCGCGGGAATCAGACCGAGCACCAGCCCGATCGCGATCGCCGAAACCGCCGTGGAGGCAACAACGACACCGTCGAGTCGGATCTCGGATCCGCGCGGCAGGTCGGAGATGTTGATGGCGCCGAACAGCCGGAGCACCGCTGCGCCCAGCGCGAGCCCCAGCGCTCCCGAGACCAGCGTCAGCAGGACGCTCTCGACGGCGAGCTGCCGTCCGACGCGCCACCGCGTCGCGCCGAGCGCGAGCCGAGTCGCGAGCTCCTTGAGCCTGACGCGCGATCGCACCAGCACCAGGTTCGCCACGTTGACGCAGCCGATGAGCAGCACGAACAGCGCGCCGCCCCACATCAGATACAGCGTCGGGCGGATGTCGTGGACGAGCGTCTCCTGCAGGCGCGTCACCGTGGTGTGAAAGCCGGCGTTGATGAGCAACTCCCGGTACTGCGGGAAGCGATCGAGGTTCGCCGCGTTCAGGGCGTTGACCTGCTGCTGCGCCTGATCGACGGACGCGCCCGGCTTGAGGCGGCCGATGTTCTGGAAGTTATTGCTGTGACGCTGGGCGTCGCTTTTCTGGTCCGGCGTGAACGCGAGCGGCGTCCAGAGCATCACGTCCGGATCGACGAACGTGAAGCCGCGCGGCATCACACCGATGACGGTGAAGGCAACGTCGTCGAGGCGGACATCTTTGCCGATAGCGCCCGTGTCTCCGGCGAACAGCGTCTGCCACAGCGCGTGGCTGAGGATCACCTTGCGGTTGGCGCCGACCTCGCCGTCCTCGTCCGCGAAGTCGCGGCCGACGGCCGGCTTGACTCCGAGCAGCCGGAAGAACGGCGTCGTCACGCTCTGCGCCCGGACGCGGGTAGGTGTGCCGTTCTCGTCCAGCGCGCGGCTGTTGGTGTTGTACAGCGCCTGCGGATCGAGCACGGCGACGTCGCGGAGGCGGTCGTAGTAGTCGGGCACGCCCGAATAGCCGATCGCATCGTCCGCGCCGGCGCCGGGATAGTGATTGCCCATCAACACGATCCGGTCGGACTCCGGAACCGGCAGCGGCTTCAGAATGACGTTATGTACGACTGAAAAGAGCGCCGTGTTGGCGCCGATGCAAAGCGCCAGCGTCAGCACGGACGTCAGGGTGAACACCTTGTCCTTCCACAGCAGACGGAGTCCGACACGAACGTCGTTCAACATGAATGCGTTAGACGAGGCTGTCTGCTACTCCGTTCGCAGAGCAACGGACGGGTCGACGCGCGCGGCGCGAGAGGCGGGGATAAGGTTGGCGAGCGCCGAGATGCTCAGCAGCAGAACGACCGCCGACAGCCAGGACACCGGATCTGCGGTGCCGACGCCGTACAGCGCACCCGCGATCAGCCTCGACGCCGCGGCCGCGAATATCGCGCCGGCGACGAGGCCGATGCAAGCAACGGCGAGGCCGTGGCGCATCACCTGCCTCAGCACCGCCGCCGGCCGCGCGCCAAGGGCCATGCGGATGCCGATTTCGCGCGTCTTGCGCGCGACGGAGTACGCGATGACGCCGTAGAGGCCAATCGCCGCGAGCAGCATCGCCACTGCGCCGACGATGCTCACGAGCCACGCGCTCGCGCGAACTGGAAACAGCGTGGCGCCGACCTCGGCCTCCATCGTCTGGTTCTCGATGAAAACGAGGTTCGGCTCGAGCGCCAGCAGCTCGCGCCGCATATCGCGAAGCAGCGTCGCGGCGTCGCCGCGCGTCCGGGCAACGACGGCGCTGTAGGCGTTCGGACGCTGGGCGCGCGCGAGGTGGAGAAACGGCGTGGGCGGCTCGCCGACGGTGTTGACCTTGTGATCGCTGACGACGCCGACGATCTGGAATTCCGGTCCATCGGATACACGGGATCGAAACGTCCTGCCGACGGCGCTTTCCCCGGGCCAGTAGCGCCGCGCGAACGTCTCGTTGACGATTGCCACCGACGGCGTGTTCGGCCGGTCGTCGTCGGTGAACAAGCGGCCGTCGAGGAGACGAACGCCGACGGTCTTGAAGTACTCGGGCGACACCGTGGTCACGTCGATCGTGTCGGCCTCGCCCGGCTGATGATGACCGGGGACGAAAATCGACCACCGGTTCGTGTTGATCGAAAACGGCACCCGCGTCGCGAGCGCCACCGCCTCCACCCCGGGGAGCGCCTTGAGGCGCGCGATCGCATCGTCGTAAAAACGTCGCGTGCGCTCCTCCGAGTACCGCGCCATCGTGGGATCCATCGACACGATCGCCAGCCGCTCGGTCTGGAAGCCGACGTTGGTCCGTTCGGCGGCCACGACGCTTCGCACGAGCAGCGCGGCGACGACGAGCAGCACCGCCGTGACGGCGATTTGCAGCGCAACGAGCGCATCGCCGGCCGTCCAGCGCGATCCGCGTCCGAGCGGCACCGCGTCGCCGCGCAGGCCGGGCACGAGGCTCGGCGAAGACGCCTGGATCGCCGGCAGAAGACCGGCGAGCACGCCCGCTAGAACGGTCACGGCCAGCGTGAAGAGCAGCACGCGCAGATCGATGCGCAGGTCGAACGCAAGCGGGATCGGCAGCGGCAAATGCAGCGCCTGGAGCAGACGCGTCGCCCACCACGCAAACAGCGTCCCGGCGGCGGCGCCGATGAGCGACATGACGAGCGATTCGGTGATCAGCTGACGGACCAGCCGTCCCCGGCTCGCGCCAATCGCGAGCCGGATGCCGATCTCGCGCTGGCGGCTCGACGCGCGCGCCAGCAGCATGCTGGCGACGTTGGCGCAGGCGATCAGGAGGACCAGCCCGACGACGGCCATCACGCCTGCTGCAATCGGCACGAGCGTCCGGTCCGCCGCAGGATGGAAGTGAATGTCGCTCGTCGGCATCGCCGTCATGCGGCGGTTCCTGTTCGTCGCCGGATACTCGGCGGCGAGCCGCAACATGATCACGTCCACGTTCGCGGCCGCCTGCGCAGCCGTCCGCCCCGGCTTGAGCCGCCCGCGAATCCACATCCACCGCTCGCCGCGGCGATCGAGCCGGTTGGTCGCGCCCGGCGACGGCACCGTGTCGTGAATGCCGATCGGCTCGAACGGCAGCGACGCGGACACCGGCACCCAGACGTCGGGCGACAGGATTGAGACCATGCCGTTGAAGCCGGCGGGCGCGACGCCGACGATCGTGAACGCGTCGCCGCGCAGCGTGATCGTGCCGCCAATCGCCGTCGTCGAGCCGCCCAACTCACGCTTCCAGTACTGATACGAAACCATCACCACGCGCGGCGCGCCCGGTTTGTCGTCGTCCGGTTGAATGATGCGGCCGAGCGCGGCGCCGACGCCGAGCACCTGGAAGTAGTTGCCGGTCACCGTCTCACCGAGCACCAGACGCGACCGATCGGCGAGATTGAGCGGCGCGAACATCGCGGTGTAGCCGCAGACGTCCTCGAACACGTCGTTCTGCGACTTCAGGTCCAGGTAGTCCGGGTAGGACGACGTGCTCGACGCGGACGCCTCCCTGTCGGCCGATCCATTGGTGAAGACGTCGACCAGCGTTTTGACGTCGCGAACCGGCAGCGGCTTGAACAGCAGCGCGTCGACGACGGCGAAAAGCGCCGTGTTGAACCCGATGCCGACGGCCAGCGAGGCGACAGCCACGAGCGTGAAGCCCGGCGTCTTCCGAAGCCACCGCAGCGCAAAGCGAACGTCCGAGAAGAGGGATTCGATCAGGACATCATTATAGGTGTGACGAATTTGTTACTCAGCCGACGGAAACCCGAACACGGACGGCTCAGGTCTTCGCGTAAATGCGTGTAATTCTGATGGCATGTGCCTTGCCCCTCCATCCCGCCGGAGGGAGAGGCATGCGAATTCTTGCTTACACGCTTGGCCTGACCGCCGCTGCGTCGATCGCGATGGCAAATCCGCCCGTGCAGAACCACGGGAATCCGCATACGACAACGGTAAAGCCGGCGACGACGTCCGGTTCCACCACGACGACGACGACCTCGTCGGGCGGAACGACCACCGGCGGAACGAAGCCAACCACCACGACCCAGCCGCCGAAGCTGAACCCGATCGCGGCGAAGATCACTGCGCATCCGCAGCTCGATTCGAAGATCACCGCGATGCTGCCGAAGGGGATGACACTCAATCAGGCGTCGATGGGGTTCAAGAACCAGGGCCAGTTCATCGCCGCTCTGCATGTGTCGAGAAACCTGGGCATCCCGTTCAAGGATCTGCGGACGGAGATGGTGAAGGACCACAAGAGCCTTGGCCAGTCGATCCAGACGCTGAAGAAGAGTGCGGATTCCGATGACGCGGTGAAGACCGCCACGCACGAGGCGGACGACGACGTCAAGACGACCACGACGACCAAGACGACGACGAGCACGACGACCAAAACGACGTCGCCGACGACCGGCAAATGACGCGGTCGATCATCGCGGCGAGCGTGCTGGTCCTCAGCGCGCTCGCCGTTCCCGTCTTCGCCCAAAGCAAGACGAACGGCAACGGAAACGGCAAGGGCAACGGGCACGCGAGCAATCCGCCCAGCAAGAACGTCCTCGCCGAACCGCCGGTTGAGATCGCGTCGGGTGGGACCGGCGGCGCGTCGCCCTTCGCGTGGGTCGACGACGCCACCGTGCTCGAACCGGGCGCCGGCTCGGTCGGATTCGCGGCCGCGCATTTCTCCGGCGCGGACCTCAGCGAGAACGACTTCCCGATCGTCGAGGCCGCGCTCGGCGTCGCGTCGCGCGTGCAGCTCTCGATTTCTGTTCCTCACGTCGTCGGCGATGCAGCCGCGGCGGTGCCCAGCGGCGTCGGCACGACGTTCGTCGCCGCGAAGGTCGGCTTGATCGACGATCCGGCGCGCCACTTCAAAGTGGCCATCACGCCGACGCTCGAGATCCTCGGGGCCAGCGTCACCGATTCGCTGACCGGCGAGAGCCGCACGCAGTTCGGCCTGCCTGCAAGCGCCGAGATCGATCGCGGACCGATGCGTCTTTATGGTGCGGGCGGCTTCTTCACCTCAGGCGTGCGGTTTGCGGGCGGCGGCGCTGCGTACCAGGCTTCGCCGCGTGCGGTGGTCTCGCTCGGCTTCAGTCATTCGTGGCGGCCCGACGACGCCGACACCGGCGTTCTCGGCGCCGTCCGCAGCGAGATCTCCGGCGGGTTCGGTTACGTGCTGCTGCCCCGGATGGTCGTGTTCGGATCGGTAGGCCGCACCATCGCGACGCTCGACGAGAACGGCGCGGGGACGACCGTCAGCGGCGGCGTTTCTTTCTCGTTCGCGACGCCAACGACCGAACTCCGGAAGAAGCCTTAGCCGGGACGAGCGCGATCACGCGCAGCGGGCTGCCGCTGCCGCGAACGACCTTCAATGGCGCGGCGATCACGACGGCGCCCGTCGCCGGCACTCGATCCAGATTGCACAGGCTCGCGAGTCCGAACTTGCCGGCGCCGTGCATGATCGTGTGGTTCGGAAACGGCGGTGAGAACGTCCCCGCCTGCCCCGCGTCCGTGCCGATCGTCTCCACGCCGACGCCGAGCACGTCGCGATCCTCAGCGAGCATCTTCGACGCCCGCGCATCGAAGCCGGGGCTGTGCGGCCCGTCCGCACCGGCGTTGACGAACGACGCGGCATCCGACCGCCGGCTCCACCCGGTGCGCAGCAGCACCCAGGCGCCGCGCTGAATGCGTCCGTGCTGACGCTCCCACGCCTCGATCCGCCTGGGCGTCAGCAGGAAATCGGCGTCCTTCGCGACGTCGTCGGTGACGTCGATGACGCATGCGGGCCCGATGAAGCGCCGGACCGGAATCGTGTCGCACGCGTTGGCGGGCAGGTCCTTGCCGGTCACCCAGTGAATCGGCGCATCGAAATGCGTCCCGGTATGCTCACCGAAGCGCAGCGTGTTCCAGTACCACGCCGGCCCCTTGTCGTCGTAGCGCGAGATGACGTCGATCGTGACGCCGGGCGACGGCGCGAACATCGGCGGCAGACCGATGACCGGCGTCTCCGGCCCGAGCGGCTGCGTCAGGTCGACGACCTCGAGCCGTCCAGACTGCAGGTCGTCAACGAGCGCGGTCAGCGTCGACATGCTTCAGATACCTCTGGAACTGGAACCGGTTCTCGAGGAGCGACAGATCGGTCACGTACGCCGACGGTCCGACGGCCTCGACTTTCGCCACGATCGTCGCTAGCTCGCCCGCGGCGAGAGAGGCGTCGAGCGCATGAACAAGAGCGTCGACGGTGCGGACCGTTGCCGTGCGCTTGATGCCGGCGGCGGCGGCAATCGCCGAAAGATCGCTGCCGGTCGACGTTGCCGTCGGGAAGCCTCCCACCGACAGCAGGCTCTCGTTGTCGAAGACCAGATGCACGAGGTTCTTCGGCTGATACCGCGCGAGCGTCGTCAGACCGCCGAGGTTCATCAGCACCGAGCCGTCGCCGTCGAGGACGATGACCTGCTTCTCGGGTCGCGTGAGCGCGATCCCGAGTCCAATGGACGAGGCAAGGCCCATCGCATGCTGCAGGTAGAAGAAGTTCGGCCGGTGGCCGATCGACTGCAGCTCCGCGGCGACGGCGCCCATGATCGTCACGACGACGCGGGATTCGAGCCGGTCGTAAATCGCGCGCAGGGCATCGATCCGGTGCACGGTCTCTACTCCTGCCACATGAGATCGCGGCACAGCAGCAGCGCGACCGGTTTGTTGGACGCGTACGCCAGTGTCTGGGCCTTGGCGATCCGGTGCGCGACACGCGCCGGATCGTCGAGATACGAGAACGGGATGCGCAGCGCGCGCAGGAGTTCCTCCGTCACGGCGCCGCCTTCGGTCTGCCACGGATCGCGCTCGCCGAACTCACCGCGGTGGCTGATCAGCATCAGCAGTGGAATGCGGTACAGCTGCGCGCATGAGACGATGCCGTTGATCGAGGCGAGAAAGCCGTGGTTCTGCATCAGCATCGCCGAGGCCACGCCGGCGAGATGCGCGCCGGCCGAGATGCCGACACCCTCCTCCTCCTTCGCGAGGCGGACCAGCGTCATGTCCGCGTCGTCCTCCGCCATCCGGATCAGATGGACGAGCCACGTCTCGGGCAGCGCCGAGATGAGGCGGATGCCGCACGCCTTCAGGCTGTCGTAGACGATGCGCGAATTCGCGGTCGAGACGGGCATCAGGTCGCGCAGGCGATTATAGCGATCGGTCGTCCGTCGGCGCCCTACGGCAGTCCCGGCGGCGCGACGCGCTTCTTGGTCGCCTGCTCGAACGCGTACGCGATCGCGATCAGCTTCGGTTCGCTGCACGCCATCCCGGTAAAGCTGACGCCCATCGGTCCCGGCTTCGCATTGAAGCCTTCGGGGAACGGCGGCGTCGGCGCGTTGGGCACGAGCGCCCACGGCACGGTTACCGTCGGGTAGCCGGGCTTCGCGGCAATCGCCGCTCCGTTCGCGCCGGGGAACAGAATCGCGTCGAGCCGCTGAGCCTTCATGATCTCGTCGATGCCGTGCGTCCCTCCGAGCCTGATGTCCTTCGCCCGGTCCGCTTCGTAGCGCGCGCGATCCTTCTCCACGTCCATCTCGTCGGAAATCTCGAGGTTCGACTGGCCGTACTTGATGGCGCCCGCCTTCTCGTGCGCCTTGTTCCACGCGATCAGCTCGCCGAGCGTTTTCACCGGCGCGGCGGGACCGAGCGTCTTCAGCCACGCGTTGAAATCGCGCTTCATCCCGTACTTCAGGTCGACGGAACAGTCCTCGTCGTGCCCTTTGGCGTTGTTGACGCCGGAGCACTGTCCCCAGCGGTTGAAGTTGTTCGCCGGATCCGGATCCACGATGCTCGGGATGTTGGCCGGATCGATCACGATCGCGCCCTGCGCTTTGAGCACGACGATCGCGTCCTCCATCGCTTTCTTCTGCGCGTCGTTCAGGCCGCCGCGTCCGCCCCCACGTCCGCCCCCGCCGCCGGCGCCGCGCCCACCGCGGCCGGCGCGCCCGCCGGCAGGAGCGCCCTCTTCGGCTGGCAGTGCGTCGAGGTAGAACGCGCGCGGAATACCGATGCGCGCGCCCTTCAGTCCGTCTTTGTCCAGAAACTTCGTGTAGTCGCGCCCGGGGGCCGGCGTGCAGCGGTTCGTCGCAGCGTCGTTCGGATCCGGCGATGGGCTCTCCATCGCGCCGAACATAATCGCAACGTCGGCGACGGACTTCGCCATCGGCCCCGCCGTGTCCTGGTCGGCTGTGATCGGGATGACGCCATAGCGGCTGATCCGTCCGACCGTCGGTTTGATGCCGGCGAGCATGTTCGCGTTCGACGGACTGAGGATCGATCCGGAGGTCTCGGTGCCGACGTTGCCGGCCCAGAAATTCGCGCTCGTGCCGACGCCGGAGCTCGAGCCGCCGGTCTGGAGCGCCGGACGGCCGTCGAACGTCGCGTCGCGCGGATCCTTGCGCGGGTCGAACGGGTTGTATCCCTGTCCGCCGACGGCGTTGTAGTTGCCCGGCATCGGCGTCGGCGCGCCCGCGACCCAGTTGGCCAGCTCGGTCATGCCCGTTTTCGCTATGATGATCGCGCCCGCGTCAACGAGATTCTTCGTCAGCGTCGCGTCGTACGGCGGCACGAGGTTCTCGAACGCGAGCGCCCCGCCCGTCGTCCGCATGAACGTCGTGTGCACGTTGTCCTTGAGGCCGATCGGAATGCCGTGCAGCGGGCCGCGGATTCGTCCCTGCGCGCGCTCGCGATCGCGCTCGTCCGCGAGCTCCAGCGCCTTCGGGTTCACGGTGATCGCCGCGTGCAGTCGGTCTTCGTACGTGCCGATCCGCTCGAGGTACTGCCGCACGATTTCGTGCGACGTCGTGCGGTGCTGCTCCATTGCCGCGACCATCTCGGGGATCGTCGCCTCGACGACGGTGAACGGCCTGCGGGAGGCAGACGGCGTGCCCGGCTTGCGGGCGGTCTGCGCGGAAAGGATGGCGGCGCCGGCTGCGGCGGCGGCGATCGCGAAGGTGAGAGCAAAGCTGCGCATGGTGCGGGATTTTACCCCGTCGCCGCCGCGCTATCATCAGTCGATGTCGATGGACGGCACGCTGATGATTCTGTCCACCATCCCCGGCGGGATCGGATTCGTGCTGCTCGTCCTGGCAAAAAAGTACGGACGCGTGCCGCACTTTGTCGCCGGCGTCGCGTTCCTCGTCTACCCGTATTTCACCGACTCGGTCCTGAGCATGGTCGGCGTCGGCGTCGCCATCGGCGTCGGCTTCTGGCTGGCGCTTCGCGCCGGCTGGTAGAGGTCTGACCCCTGCAGACGTCTGACCCCCGCTGATCGACCTCTGACCCCGCCGACGTCACAGGGCAGCGATTTCGCCGTCGGGCTGGAAACCGGCGTTGACAATCTCGATCCAGTTCGTTGGGAGCGGTATGGGACCATCCGACAGAATTCTGCGCAAGTAGTTGGTCCGTTCGGCGAGGCTTGACCACTCCCATTCTTCGGCTCGCTGGACCAAGCCGGCAGATACCGGATTCGCTTCAATGTAACGAACCAGCTGGAAGTAGTACGCGGGAGTCGTGACGGCCTTCGCGTTGTACCGGTCCTGGTAAACGTGCCCAAGGCCACGCGTACGCGACGCGATACGAAAACGAACCGCATGCGTCCCCGACAGCCACTGCAAGTACCTGACAACCGCAGTACCTCCGTCCTCCGTGACCCAGATGGCTTGATGCCAGTGCGTCTTCATGACGCAATAGGCGCAGATCCGCACGGCGAAGCGATCGACGGCCTCTTCCATCAGGTCCAGAAAGGCGTCGAACGCTCCGGCTGACGGAAACAACAGTTGACGATCGGTGCGGCGGTTGTACACGTGATACACGCGATTAGCGTCAAGAACTCTCAGCCTTCTAGCCACTTGGCGTCCTTCTGCTTGCACTGAGTCGTGCGGGCAGAGAGAACGAGTGGCAAACAGCACGCCAGCGCCGCGGGGTCAGAGTTCGAGAGGGGTCAGACGTCTGGCGGGGTCAGACGTCTCACTTCATCAGCTCGTTCACCTCGGCGTAGGGCAGCGCGCGCGAGGCGAAGCTGTATGTACCTGCGGACTTCAGTTCTCGCGCGAGGTCCCGCATCATTGACAGCGCCGCGCGGGCCGGCCCGGATCCGAGGCTGACGCGCGCGACGCCGAGCGACTCGAGCTCGTGGATGGACGGCGATCCGGCGACCGCGAGGATGTTGACCGGCCCGCCGATGCCCGTGACCAGCGCGCCGATGGTCGCCCGATCGGTGACCCCGGGCACGAACACACAGTCGGCGCCAGCCGCGAGGTACGCGCGGCCGCGCTCGACTGCGGCGTCCAGCCGCGATTCGGGCGCGCCGATGCCGCGC
>DASQHH010000347.1:0-11531 GCA_035632195.1 Vicinamibacterales bacterium | reverse complement strand
TAGGCGAAGACGCCGCCGGCAGCTTTGTCGGCGTCGGCGATGCGCCGCGCGATCGATCCCTTGTAGAACGCGTCGCGTCCGGCCTCGATCGCCATGACCCGATCGCGCGTCGACGCGAACGCGGTCTTTTCGGCGTCGACGATGGCCCGGAGCGTCTTCGCGAGGTTCGGCTGCCGGAAGATCTCGCCGACCTCGGGAATGTGTCCGCCCGGGTAGTACGTCTTCGCGGACCACTCGTACTGTTCCGTCGCCCTGCGCTCGCTGACGAAGAAGTCGCGGAGGAAGGCGTACATCGGAAAGCCGTCAGCGAGGTCGATCGCCGGCTGCATCACCTGTTCGAGCCGCATCGTCCCCTTCGTCTCGAGCGCGATCGCCATCGCGTCCATGACGGCCGGGATCGTCGCGCCGAGGGGGCCGTTGCTCGGGACCTTTCCGTCGGCCGCGAAGAGGGCGGGCACGGCCGCCTTCGGCGCCGTCCCCTGGCCATTGATGACGATGATCTCGCGCGTCTTCGCGTCATAGATCATCGTTGGCGATTCGCCGCCGAAGCCGAAATGCGAGATCTCGCAGATGGAGGCCGCAAAAACGGTCGCCACGCCGGCGTCGGTCGCATTCCCGCCGTCGCGCAGGATGCGCATGCCGGCCTCGACGGAGTAATGGCGACCGGCCGCGACGATGCCGTGGGTGCCGAGAATCTCTGGGCGGAGCGTCTGCTCGCGGCGCGAACTGACGACGCGCGTCGGCTCCTGCGCCGACAGCGCGACGGCGAGGAGGGCGGTGGACGCGGCCGCCAGGGCAGGCGCTTTCATGAGCGCATTGTATAGAATGTTGAGACGCACGTGTCGCGGCCCCTCCTCATCATCTTTCTGACGATCTTCGTGAACCTGGTGGGCTTCGGGATCATCATCCCGCTGCTGCCGTTCTACGCGGAGCGTTTCGGGGCGTCGCCGCTTGTCATTGGTCTGCTCTTCGCCATCTACTCGATCTGCCAGCTCGCGGCGGCGCCGGCGCTCGGCGACATCTCGGACCGCTACGGGCGCCGTCCCGTGCTCATATTCAGCCTCGCCGGCACCGTCGTGAGCTTCGCGATGCTCGCTGTGGCGCACAGCATCGCGATGCTGTTCGCCGCGCGGATCGTCGACGGCCTGTCGGGCGGCAATATTTCGACCGCTCGCGCGTACGTCGCCGACGTGACGGAGCCGAAGGATCGCGCGCGGGCCTACGGGCTCATCGGCGCGGCGTTCGGCCTCGGCTTCATCATGGGACCGGCGCTCAGCGGCGTGCTCGCGAAGTACAGCATCACGGCGCCGATCTGGGCCGCCGCCGCCGTAACGCTCGTGGCGACGATCATGGCGTGGGGATGGCTGCCGGAAACCGTGCATCGCGCGCATGCGGGCACGGGCGACTGGAACCCGTTCCGCTACCTGCCGGAGCTGCTGCGGCGGCCGGTCGTCAGCCGGGTGCTGACGCTGGACTTCACGTACTGGTTCGCCTTCGCGGTATTTCAGACGACGTTTGCGTTGTTCGTCGCGCAGCGCTTCGGGTTCGATGTCTCGACGACAGGGTATCTCTTTGCGGCGTTTGGCGTGCTCGGCGCCATCATCCAGGGCGGCTTCATCCGTCCGATCGTCAGGCGGCTTGGCGACCGATCGACGTTCATGATGGGCCTGGTGTTCGGCGCGGTCGGCCTTGCCGCGTCCGCGCTGTCGCACTCGGTCGGACTGTTCGTCATTGCGCTCGTGCCGGTCGCATTCGGCATCGGCTTCGGCCATCCGACGGTTGCCAGCCTCGTCAGCCTCGTGGGGCGCGGCGAGGAGCAGGGTCGCGTGCAGGGCGCTGCCAGTGCCGTGGAGAGCCTGGGCCGCACGATCGGACCGGTATGGGGAAACGCGTCCCTCGAGCGGTTCGGTGAATCGACGCCGTATCTTTCGGCGGCGGCGCTCCTGCTGTTGACGCTCGCGATCGTCGCGGGCCTGCGCCTCGACGCGGGCGAGCGCGTCGAGAGTGGCGTGACCGCCTAATGCGGGCGGATGATGCCCAGCAGGCTGCGCAGTCCGTTGAGCGTCTGAATCATCGTCGCGATGAGCGCTGAATTGGCGCTGTCGCGCGGGAAAATCTGTCCCACCGACGTTTCGAGACGGCTGATCAGCTCTTCGGCTTTCTGACGTTCCTGGTCGGTCACGTGCGGTCGTCCTTTCGGGCGAGGTCCAGTTCGGGAGGCGCCGCGGGCCGGATCTCGACGCCGGGCGCCGCTTCACCTTTCACGTCGATCCGCTCGTATTCCGCCTCGGAGAGTGAGCGCATCACGTCGCGCGGCGGAGGCTCCGCCACGATGTCGTGCAGCCAGCCGCGCCAGCCGCAGCCATGGCAGCGGAAGGGCACGCGATCCGTGAAGTGCCGGCAGAAGCGTTCGAACGCGCCGCGGGCGCGCGAATGATGCAGCTTCGGCTGCCCGCAGCGCGGACAGATCGACGTCACAACGCCCAAATTTATCACGCGCGGCAATGCGCGCGGCGCGGCTAGGCGGCGCGGCCGGGTCCGAACACGTCGAGCAGCCGCAATCTCGTGCCGAGCGTCCGTTCGCGCCGCCGTTCGGCTTCGAGGATCCGTGCGCGCGCCGTCAGCAGATCGGTCAGCGCGACCATCCCGATCAGCGTGCCGTCTCCGCGGGCAACGACGGGAAACCGTGTGAGCCCCGTCTCCGCCATCCGGAAGACGACCAGCCGCAGCGGCTCGTCGTCGAATGCGACGATCGGCGCGCGCTTGATGACGTCGGCGAGCGGCCGGCGTTCGCGCGCCGGACCCGACAGCCAGCGCCGGAGGTCGCCGCGCGTGACGACGCCGACCAGGCGCCGCCCGTCGTCGACGACCGGGAAAAGGCGTTCGCGGTTCGGAGTGCCGCGGTCGTCGCCGAGAAGCTGGGCGACGCGCTCAGCGGGTGCTTCCGCAGACAGGGCGACGACCGTCGTCCGCATCACTTCGCGCGTGAAGATGATCTCCAGCGGATCGATCGCGTATTCGCGGCTCAGATGGTACCCGCGCCGGCTGACTTTTTCCGTGAGGATCGACCGCCGCAGCAGCAGGACGGTGAAGCCGTGAGCGATCGTCACCGCCAGCAGGAGCGGCAGCATGATGTTGACGTCGTGCGTCAGTTCGAGCGCGAAGACGACCGACGTGAGCGGCGAGCGCATCGTGCCGCCGAGAATCGCGCCCATGCTCACGAGCGGCCAGAAGCCGACGCCCTCAAAGGGCAGAAAGTGCGCTTCGATGCCGCCGAGCGCGCCGCCGATCATGAGCAGCGGCGCGAGCACGCCGCCCGACGTGCCGCTGCCCAGCGACACGGCCCAGATAGTCGACTTGACGATCAGGACGCCGAGAATGATGTTCGTCGGCAGGTCGCCCTGGAGCAGTCCGGCGATCACGTCGTAGCCGACGCCGAGGGCCTGCGGAAACAGCAGGCCGCCGATGCCGATGGCGAGGCCGCCGAGCGCCGGCCACCACATCCAGTGGATCGGCAGCTTCATGAACGCGTCTTCCGAAGCGTAGACGCCGCCGGTCAGCGCCGCGGACATCACGCCGGCGAGGAGACCGACCAGGACGCAGGCGGCGAGGCCGGATGCGCCGATGTAGATGGGATGCGGCGGAACGGGGAACAGCGGTCCGACTCCGAGGATGTGGCGCCGGAGCGCGGCGGCCGTCACGCACGCAAGAGCGACCGGAATCACACTCCGAGGCTTCCACTCGAACAGCAGCAGTTCGACGGCGAGCATGACGGAAGCGACCGGCGCCGCGAACGTCGCGGCCATCCCGGCGGCCGCGCCGGACACGAGCAGCGTCTTCCGCTCGGAAGCCGTCAGGTGGAAGAACTGCGCGATCAGCGAACCGAAGGCGCCGCCCGTCATGATGATCGGGCCTTCGGCGCCGAACGGGCCGCCCGAGCCGATCGAAATCGCCGACGACAACGGCTTCAGGAGCGCGACCTTGGGCTCCACGCGGCTGCCGTTGATCAGGATGGCTTCGAGCGCCTCGGGGATCCCGTGTCCGCGGATCCGTTCGGACCCGTAACGCGCCATCACCCCGATGATGAGCGCGCCGACAATCGGCACGACAACGACGAAGGGGCCGAGATGATGACCGGCCGGCGACACCAGCGCGGTGTCGACGCGCTGAAAGAAGAAGAGATTCGTAAAGAACCCAATCAGCTTGAGAAGCGCCGCCGCCACGAACGCCGCGAACACGCCGATGAACACGGCGAGGGCCGAGATCGGAAGCACGCGAACGGTTGTGGTGAAGTCGCCGAGGTGGTCGAGGTGGACGGGCTGAGCGGCGCCGCTAGATTTCATGGATTCCCATATATTGAGTGTAGCATCCCGCGGCCGGGCTTATACTCCCGCCGCGATGAGAGTCCGGATCGCCATCGCTGCCGCCATCGCCGCCGCCTCGTCTGCGGCAGCCGTCAACAGACCCGCCGCGGCCCCGTTCGACGTCGTCGAGAAAACGATTCCGGAGCTGTCCGCCGCCATGGGTTCAGGCGCCGTGACGTCGAAGGCGCTGGTCGAGGCGTATCTCGCCCGTATCGACGCATACGACCACCGCGGCCCGGCATTAAATGCAATGATCGCGCTCAATCCGCGCGCGCTGGATGAGGCGGAGCAGCTCGATCGTGAGCGACGGGTGCGCGGTCCACGCGGCCCGCTGCACGGCATCCCGATCGTCGTCAAAGACAATTACGACACCGCCGACATGCCGACCACGGCCGGCTCGGTCGCGCTGAAGGGGTCGCGGCCCGATCGAGACGCATTCCAGGTCAGAAGGCTCCGCTCGGCCGGCGCCGTCATCGTCGGCAAGACCAACCTGCACGAATTCGCTCGCGGCATCACGACCATCAGTTCGCTGGGCGGTCAGACCCGGAATCCGTACGATCCCAGCCGCAATCCCGGGGGGTCGAGCGGAGGAACCGGTGCAGCCGTCGCGGCGAGCTTCGCGTCGTTCGGCATGGGCACCGACACCTGTGGATCCATCCGCTATCCGTCGGCGCACAACGCCCTCGTCGGGCTGCGTCCGACCATGGGCCTCTCCAGCCGCAGCGGAATCATTCCGCTGGCGCTGTCGCAGGACGTCGGCGGTCCGCTCGCGAGAACGGTCGGCGATCTCGCGCTGGCGTTGGACGCGACGGTCGGCGAGGATCCGGACGATCCCGTAACAAGCCGCGCCGCCGGAAAGATCCCGGCGAGTTACACGCAGTTCCTCGATCGCGACGGCCTGCGCGGGCGCCGGCTCGGCGTCCTGCTTCCTCTCTTCGGCTCGCAGCCCGAGGATGGCCGCGTCGGCGTGGTCGCCCGTTCTGCGGTCCGCGAACTCGAGCAGGCCGGGGCGAAGGTCGCCGACATCGCGGGCGATCCGCTGCCGGCGGAAGGCGACGTTTCGGTCATCCGGTACGAGTTCAAATTCAACCTCGACGCGTACCTGCAGCGCACGCCGCGGGCGCCGGTCCACTCGCTGGCAGAGATCCTCGACAAAGGCGTGTATCTCAAGGCGCTCGAGCAGGCGTTCCGCGGGTCGAATGCCGTTGCGTCGCTCGACTCCGACGAGTATCGGGCCGCGCGGGCGCGCCAGGCCGATCTGCGCACACGGCTGCTCGCGCTGCTCGACGATAACCGCATCGACGCGCTGGTGTATCCGACGGTGCGCCGGACGGCGGCGAAGATCGGCGAGCCGCAGGCCGGCGGCAACTGCGCGGCGAGCGCAGCGACCGGACTGCCGGCGATCACGGTTCCTGCCGGTTTTGCCGACGACGGGATGCCGGTCGGGATCGAGTTTCTGGGCAGGCCATTCTCGGAGCCTGAGCTGATCGCGATCGCATCCGGTTTCGAGCAGTCGACCCACCACCGCCGATCGCCGCCGCTGACGTCGAAGACGCCGTAGCAAATCGCAACGCTTTCACATAAGGAGGACCAAACGAAAGAAAGGTATGGAACGAATTCGAGAAATGCGTACAATCCGTCGTGTTCGGGTCGTTAGCGGTAGGGGGAACCGAGGCGGCGGGCCACGCGCGCGCGAAGGTCGGCTTCCGAAATCGTCCCGGTGATGTCCATACCGCTGTCGAGCAGTCCGTCAATCAGGGCGCGGATGATCTCGGCGCGATTGAGATTCTTCCCTCGTTTCGCCCGGATGTCGGACGAAAGCCGATCGAGGTGGTGAACCTGTCGATCGAACAGCACGACCGAGACCTTCGACCACGTTTCTGTGTGGACCGGGGGACGTCCCGGCCCGGGTCTCGACGAACGCAAGCGTGGACGCACTGATCGGACCCGTCTCTTCGCCATCGGGGGAAGCCCACTGGCAAGGCGGGATTATAGCGGCTGATTGTTGATAGCACAAACACAGCCGTAGCTGAACGCTCCAGTTTTCCGCCGGGATTCATGGTCAGAGTCGAGAAGTCACGACGAATGATCGGCCGTCCGCCGGCAGGCGCGCGCGAAGGCGAGAAGGTCAAGGACTACCCGCAGCTGAGCATCCGCGTTCCCGGCGAAGTCAAGGCCCGGCTGCAAGCATTGAGCGTCGTCAAGGCGCGTCCGCAGTGGCGGATCGTCACCGACGCGATCGACTGCTACCTCCGCGAACGGACCGAGGACGAGCGGAGGCAGATCGGCGAGATGGTCAAGCGCGCACCGGCTCGGCGACCGTCACGAGCGGGAGGCAAACGATGAACGTCGCGCCCTTGCCGGGCTCGCTGGCGACCGTGATGAAGCCGCCGCTCTGCCGGACGATGCCGTAGACGATGGAAAGGCCGAGGCCGGTTCCTTTCCCCTGTTCCTTCGTGGTGAAGAAGGGCTCGAATAATTTCGCGCGCGACGCTTCGTCGATTCCCGTCCCCGTGTCCGCGACGCTCAGGCGCGCGTAGCGTCCCGCTCTGCTGTCGACGATCGCGCTTGCGGCCGCCTCGTCCAGCTCGACGTCGTCGACCCGCAGGGTGACGCGTCCGCCGTCGGGCATGGCGTCGCGCGCGTTGACGACGAGGTTGAGCACGACCTGCTCGATTTGTCCGGCGTCGGCCATCACCATGATCGGCGCCGCCGGCGGGACGATATCGAACTCGACGTCGGTCTCGATGAGCCGGCGGAGCATCTTTTCCATCCCTGCGACGACGTCGCCCAGCGACAGCAGCCTCGGACTCGACGCCTGGCGGCGGCTGAACGCGAGCAGCTGCCGGGTGAGGCCGGCGCCGCGGTCCACGGCGAGCTTGATCTCGTCCGCTTCGACGCGCGCCGTCCGCTGGTCGACGCCGGCCATCAGCATCAGGTCGGCCGATCCCATGATGCTCATCAGGATGTTGTTGAAGTCGTGCGCGACGCCGCCGGCGAGGCGTCCGATGGCCTCCAGTTTCTGCGATTGGCGAAGCTGTTCCTCGAGGGCCCGGCGCTCGGTGACGTCCCGCGCGAATCCGGTGACGACGGTTCCGCGTTCGGTCGCCGTCCGCGCGACTGTGAGTTCCATGGGAAAGTCGACGCCGTCGGCGCGCACGCCGCGCATCTCGGCCTGCCGGCCGGCCAGCGGTCCCGTCCCGGCGGTCAGGTATTCGCGCAGCGCCGACAACGTTCTTGCCCGGCTTTCCTCGGCCATCAGCAGTCCGGCGCTTCGGCCGAGGATATCGTTCCGCTGCCGGCCGAACATGCGCTCGGCGGCCGGATTGAACTCCCGGATCGTGAGCTGAGTGTCGATCGTGATGATCGCATCGTACGCGGCTTCAAGGATGGCGCCCTGGCGCGCTTCGCTCTCGACGCCGGCGCGGTACATCCGGTACGTCAGATAGAGCGGCGCCGCGGTGAGGAGCGCCGTGAGACCCCAGCCGGAGCTCTCGGTGACCTTGATGACGACCGCGGCGGCGACCGCGCCGAGCAGGTAACTGGGCGCACTCGAGGAAAACTCCGTCTTCCAGATGCGGAACGCGTTCTGTCCGGTCGTCAGCGCGATGGCAAACGCGATCGGAATGGTGTTGACGAAGAAGTAGGTGAGCGCCATCGCCGTCAGCGGCAGGATCAGCGCGCTCGGCTCGGTTGCCGAGGGTCCGCCGAGCTCCTGATAGACCTGTCCCGCGGCCTGGACCGTGATGACGAGGATCGCCATGTTGAACAGCGTGCGGAACGGCGGATTCGGCGTCCGCGAGTTCAGCGTGGTCTGGCTCCAGCCGCTCGCCGCGCCGACGATCATCGTGGCGTGCGGGCCGCGCAGCATCAGCGACGCGATGTCGACGACGTACGACACCGACATGTTGGAGCCGCTGGCGATCGCAAACTGAATCTTGAACGCCGAGGTCAGCGACGAGAGGAGGACGAGGAGCAGGAGCGGCAGGATCGGCGTGAAGGCGGCGCGCGGCAGCAGCGCGCAGAACAGCACGGTGCCCAGCGCGATAATGAAAATAATGTAGGAGCGCGCTCGACCGGGGAGATCCCGCAGCAATGCGCCTCAAGTATATCGCTTGACATCATTCAAACATTTGTTTTATACAAACGTTTAACTCATGCGCAAAAAGCTCGTGCCCGTTCTCCTCCTCGCCGCGGTGGGCGGCGGCATCTGGTACTTCGTCGCGCGCGGCCGCCCGGCCTTCGTGATGCTGACCGGCATCGTCACGACCAACGACGTCATCGTCAGCCCGCAGATCGCGGGGCAGATCGGCGAGCTCCTCGTCAAGGAGGGCGACACCGTCAGGAAGGACCAGCTGCTCGCGGTAATCAACCCGGACGAACTGCAGGCGGATACCGCGTACTACCGCAGCAACGTCGCGGGACTCTCCTCGCAAGTGCAGGAATCGGAAGCCGCCCTGCGCTTTCAGGAGCGGCAGACCAACGATCAGATCGCCCAGGCCGAGTCGACCGTCGCCTCCACCGAGGCGCAGGTGAAGGCCGCCGCCGCGGATCTCGAAAACGCGCGCCTGACGTTCACGCGGACGCAGGATCTGGCGCAGCAGAAGGTCGCGTCGGCGCAGGAGCTCGACCAGGCGCGGACCGCGTTCAATTCGGCCCAGGCGAAGCTCGATGCGCTGAACAGGCAGGTCGAGGCGCTGCGCTCGGCCGTCGCGCTTGCGCGCTCCAATGCCGAGCAGGTGGCCGTGCGGCGCAGCCAGGTGCAGGCCAACGAGCACATGCAGCAGGCGGCGGCGGCGCAGCAGGCCAAGGCCGACGTCCGGCTCCGCTACACGGAGCTCCATGCGCCGATCGACGGCATCGTCGACGTCCGCGCCGTCCGCGCGGGCGAGGTGGTCAACCCGGGACAGCCGATCGTGACGCTGATCAATCCCGACGATCTCTGGGTCCGCGCGGACGTCGAGGAGACCTACATCGATCGCGTCACGAACGGCCAGAAACTCACGGTTCGCCTGCCGTCCGGCGTGGAACGCGAAGGAACCGTGTTCTATCGCGGCGTCGACGCCGGTTTCGCGACACAGCGCGACGTCAGCCGGACCAAGCGTGACATCAAGACGTTCGAGATCCGGCTGCGCGTGGACAACAGCGACCGCCGCCTCGCGGTTGGCATGACGGCGTACGTCCTGCTGCCGACGCAATGACAAAGCGAGGAGCGCGAAGGCTTTAGCCGAGCGGCACATGCCCGGAATCGACGTTCGCAACATCGTCAAGCAGTTCGGCGCCTTCACCGCCGTGAAGGGCATTTCGTTCGCCGTCGAGGAAGGCGAGATCTTCGGCCTGCTCGGACCGAACGGGGCCGGCAAATCGACCCTCATCCGGATGCTCGTCACGCTGCTGCCCCCGACGTCGGGCACCGCACTGGTCAACGGCTTCGACATCGTCCGCCAGTCGGACGAGGTGCGGCGTTCCATCGGCGTCATTCCGCAGGCGATGACGAGCGATCTCGAGCTGAGCGTCGAAGAGAACCTGCTGATCTTTGCCAAGCTGTACGGCGTGCCGCGAGACAAGCGGTCGCGCCTCATCGACGAGCTGCTCGACGCCGTCGAGCTCACGGACTGGCGCGCCGCGCAGGTGAAGAACCTGTCCGGAGGCATGCGCCGCCGGGTCGAGATCGCGCGCGGCCTCGTCCACGAACCTCGCATCTTCTTCCTCGACGAGCCGACGACCGGGCTCGATCCCGTCTCCCGCGTCGCGGTCTGGGAGATGCTCCAGCGGATCAAGTCCAACCGGAACCTCACCGTGTTGATCACGACGCATTACATGGACGAAGCGGACAAGCTCTGCGACCGCATCGCCATCGTCGACCACGGCGAGCTGAAAGCGCTCGATTCGCCGATTCGCCTGAAGATGTCGATTCCGGGGAAGAACGTCCTGGAAGTCAGCTTCTCGTCGACGCCGCCGGGATGGCAGGAGCGGCTGGAGCGGCTGCCGCACGTGGACCAGGTCTCCGGCGACGATCACATCTTCCGCATCAAATCCGAGAACGGTCCGGCGACGACGCTCGCGCTGATGGAAGCGGCCGCGCAGGCCGGCCTCGGCGTCCAGTCGCTGTCGGTGCAGAGCACCACGCTGGACGACGTGTTCGTCCATTACACCGGACGGGCACTGCGCGACGCGCTCCAGGAAGCGTCGGCCAAGGACAGCCCGTTCATGATCAGAAGGTAACGCCATGGGTCGCATGTGGGCCATCATCGAGCGCGAACTGCGGCGTTTCCGCCGCAGCCCGATCCTGATCGTCGTGTCGATGATCTTTCCGATCGTCCAGCTCGTCGTGCTGGGCTACGCCTTCGGCGGCAACGTCAAGCACCTGAAGCTGGCGATCGTGGACCAGGACCACGGGGTCCCCGCCGTGAAAGTCCGGGAGCTGGCGTCCGCGCTCGCATCGGGCGCACGCACGATCGACACGTACGACTACGCGGACCAGGGGCAGGCGCTCGCCGATCTCCGCAACGGCCGGGTGAACGGGGTGCTGACGATTCCGCCCGAGTTTTCGCGGCGCACCCTCGCCCGGGCGGACCCGAAGGTCGCGCTCATCGAAGACAACACCGACACGTTCGTGTCGAGCTCGCTCGCCGCGGTGCTCGGCAGCATGGTCGCGACCTACAACCAGCCGGCGAGCGCGCCGCGCATCGAGGGCGAGCCGACCCTCGACGTCGTCGAGGTCTATCCGTACGTGCCGTACGTTCAGTACCTGCTGCCCGGCTCGGTCGTGATGTCGATCTTCATGATGGTCATGATCGGCGGCGGCATCATCTTCATCGACGACAAGGCCAGAGGGCTGCACGAAGGGTACCTGGTGACGCCCATCTCCAAGCTGGAGCTGATCGCCGGGTTCAATATTTCCGGCACGATCAAAGCCGTCCTCGCCGGCATGTTCCTCATGGTCATCGGGTCGCTCATCGCGGGGATCCCCGATCCGTTCGCGCCGATGCGGCTGATTCGCATTTTCACCGTCGTCGTGCTCACGGCGTTTGCATTGATCAGCATGATGTTTCTGCTGATGGTCCGCGTGTCGGACCCGCTGCTGCCCCGCGCCGTGTTCGGCGTGCTGAATACGCTGCTGTACTTTCCGAGCGGCGCCGTCTATCCGCAGCAGGGATTTCCGGG
>DASQHH010000346.1:0-2053 GCA_035632195.1 Vicinamibacterales bacterium | reverse complement strand
GTCCGCAGTGTCGGTCCGTCGGTGACGCGCGTCAAGGCGGGCGACCACGTGGTCCTCTGCTGGGCCCCGCCCTGCGGCGAGTGTCCGTCGTGTCGCGAAGGACGCGCTGTTCTGTGCGATCGCGTCGAGAAAGTCACGTTCCGCAACAAGCTGCCGTCAGGAACGACGAGACTCCACGCGCGCGGAAAGGACGTCGCGCCGTTTCTCGGCACGGCATGTTTCGCAGATGCGGTCGTCGTGCCCGAAGCCGGAGTGGTTCCGGTCGCGCGCGACATCCCCTTCGATGCGCTGGCCACGCTCGGCTGCGCGGTGCTGACGGGCGTCGGCGCGGTCGTCACCTGCGCTCACGTTCCGGCGCACTCGCGCGTGGCGGTCATCGGCGCGGGCGGCGTCGGCCTTAACGTGATCCAGGGCGCGGTCATGTCGGGCTGCACGGCGATCGCGGCGATCGACACGCGGCAGAAGCCGCTCGAGATCGCGAAGCGATTCGGCGCCACGCACACGATCGACGGATCAGGCGACACCGCGACGGCTGTTCGCGAACTGACGGGCGGACGCGGCGCGGACTTCGTGTTCGATACCGTCGGCTCGCCCGCGACGCTCAATGCCGCGCTGAATGCGGCGAAGAAGGGCGGCACCGTGGTGCTGACCGGGCTGTCGCGCGCTGATGCGCAGGCCGCCTTCCCGATGTTTCCGTTCGTGATGCAGGAAAAGCAGCTCGTCGGCTCGGTCTACGGATCAGGGCGTCCGTCCGAGGACATTCCAAGGCTCGCGTCGTGGTTTCAGGAAGGAAAGCTGAAGCTGCGCGAGCTCGTCGCGCGGACGTACACGCTGGATGGAATCAACGATGCGTTGAATGCGCTCGCGTCGAGCGACGGAGCGCGTGGAGTAGTCACATGGTGAAGCGCACGATTCTCACAGCCATTCTTGCTGCGATCGCCTGCGGCTCGCTTCTGCTGTCCGCCGCATCCGATGTGGTGAACGTCGACGGCGGACCGGTGGCCGGGACAGCCGTCGACGGCGTCCGCGTCTTCAAGGGGATTCCGTTCGCCGCGCCGCCCGTCGGCGCGTTGCGTTGGAAGGCGCCGCAGCCCGTCGTGCCGTGGACCGGCGTCAGGAACGCCGACACTTTCGGGCCGGAGTGTATGCAGACACCGTATCCGGAAGGCTCGCCGTACGCGGCGCCGCCGGCGCCCACGAGCGAGGACTGCCTGTACTTGAATGTGTATTCCGCCGCGAGGAGCGGCGATCGCCGGCCGGTGATGGTCTGGATTCACGGCGGCGCCTGGACGCGCGGCTCCGGATCGACGCCTACCTATAACGGATCGGCGCTCGCGAAGAAGGGCGTCGTCGTCGTGACGGTGAACTATCGCCTGGGCGTGTTCGGGTTCCTCGCCCATCCGGAGCTGACCGCGGAGTCGGCGCATCATGCATCGGGCAACTACGCCATCCTCGACCACGTCGCCGCGCTCGAATGGGTCAAGCGCAACATCGCGGGATTCGGCGGCAATCCGGCGAACGTGACGATTTTCGGGGAGTCGGCGGGATCGTGGAGCGTCAACGTGGTCCAGGCGACGCCGCTGGCGAAGGGCCTGTTCCAGCGCGCGATCGGTGAGAGCGGCGGCCAGTTCGCGCGGACGGCGACGCTCGCGACCGCCGAGGGAGCGGGCGTGGCGTTCATGAAGGCGGCCGGCGTCGACTCGCTGAAGGCGCTCCGCGCGCTGCCAGCGGAGAAAATCCAATCGACTCAATTTCTCCGCAGCGCCGTCAACGCCGACGGCTGGGTGCTGCCGTCGGATGTGCGGACGATTTTCGCGCAGAAACAGCACAACGCAGGCACGGTCCTCGTCGGCTCGAACGGCAACGAATGGACGACGCTGAGCAACCCGGCGCAGTTTCCGAAGACGATGGCGGACTACCGGAAGCGGGTCGAGGCGCAATACGGCGACGCCGTGAAGGAGTACGACGCCGTCTATCCCGTCGCCAGTGACGCGGACATCGCCAAAGCGATGCTTGGCGTCGGCCGGGACCAGACGTTCACGCTCGAAATGCG
>DASQHH010000345.1:0-5528 GCA_035632195.1 Vicinamibacterales bacterium | reverse complement strand
CGCTCCTGGATCGGGACGCCCGAGCCGCAGACGCGCATCGTCAACATGAATCATCTCGGCCGCGCGCTGACCGAGTTCAACGACCCGCCAGTCAAGGTGCTGTTCGTCTACAACTGCAACCCGGCGGCGACGGCGCCGGATCAGCAGCGGATTCTCAAAGGCCTGATGCGGCCGGACCTGTTCACGGTCGTCTTCGAGCAGGTGATGACGGATACGGCGCTCTACGCCGACGTCGTGCTGCCGGCGACGACGTTCCTCGAGGGGTACGACTTTGCGAAGGCCTACGGACCTATCTCGATGCAGCTCGGTCGGCCGGTCGTCGACGCGGTCGGCGAAGCGCGATCGAATGCGGATGTGTTCGGCGAGCTGTGCTCACGGCTCGGACTCCTGAAAGAAGACGAGCCGTCGGGTGAGCTCGATCTGATGCTGCACGTGCTCGACCACCTGCCCGGGTCCATCGGCGCCGACCTGCGCGCGGGCAAATCCCCGGAGCCGCCGTACGGGCTGACGCCGATTCAGTTCGTCGACGTCTTCCCGAGGACGTCCGATGGCAAGGTGCATCTCTTTCCGGCCGATCTCGAGCAGAGCGCGCCGATGGGTCTCTACCGGTTCCAGCCCGATCCGGCGACCGAGCGGTATCCCCTGACGCTGATTTCGCCGTCCAGCGACCGCACGATCAGCTCGACGCTGGGCGAACTGCCGCGGACGGATGCAAAGCTGCTGATGAATCCGAGAGACGCCGAGGCACGAGGGCTCGCGGAAGGCGACCTCGTCCGCATTTTCAACCAGCTCGGCGAGGTCCATTGTCCGCTGAACGTCGTGCCGACGATCCGTCCGGGTGTGGTGGCGCTGCCGAAGGGCCTCTGGAGGCGCAGCACGCGGAACAATACAACCGGAACGACGCTGGTGCCCGATACGCTGACCGACATCGGCGAGGGCGCATGCTTCAACGACGCGCGCGTGCAGGTGGCGTCGCTGGCGACGGCCTAGTAAGAGAAGAAGAACAAGAGATCCGCGCCGCTGCCCTGCATCCGCTGGAACAGCTGCGACTGCGTCGCCGATCCCTGCAGGACGTTGGTCCGCAGCCGCAGCCACTTCAGCAGCTCGTACTCGAGGATGAAGTTCGTCTGGCTCGCGTCGGTAATCCCCTGCTCCACTTTCACGTAAAGGTTCTGACCGATCTGCTGTCCGAGCGTCACGTGCGGTCCGCCGCCGTTTTCGGGCGCGAGGTTGACCTCGAACGTGTCGAGGTTCAGCGCGCTGCTGATCGACTTGGTCAGCGCGCCGGTCGCCTGCCCCGCGGCCATCGACTCGACACGCTGCGCCAGCGAAATCTGCTGTGTCTCGCTCACCGAGTTGATCGGCTGGTTGAAGACGATGAGCGACATGATGTCGGCCTGTTCGAGCGGCGGATTGCTCGTCAGGACGATCTCGGGCTTCTGTACGGTCCCGCGGATGTTGACGTCGGCGGTCACAGCCTGAATGACCCGCTCGGTCTTGATGTCGAGCGTCGGGTTCAGGTCGTCGAGGCCCTCGAAGCGGATCGTGCCGTCGCGCAGGATCGTGAAGCGGCGGCCCTGGAAGTCGTACGTGCCGCGGACGGTATTGACAACGCCGACGAGCCGGATCTGATCCCAGGGCGACTTCGACGCCCAGACATCGCCGCCGAGCGTCACGTTCAGGGCGCCCAGCCCGATCGGCGCGCCGGGCGTCTTCAGGTCGCTCGATTTGATCACGAGGTCCTGCGGCACCGTGACGTGCACGTCCATCTGCAGAGCGTCGAACATTCCCGGTGACGCCTGCTGTCCCTGGTCCGACGCGTCGGTCGCGTACTCGGTCTGCTTCGTTGCGTAGGCCGAGTCGCCGGTCTTCGCAAGGATCGGGTCGAGGTTGATGCGACCCGTCGTCAGGCCCAGCGAGCCCTCGACGCGCGGCGCCGTCACGTCGCCGGTCAACTGCAGATCGCTCTTGATCCGCACGTTACCCATGTCGTTGTCGATGACTTTGAAGTCGTCGGCCTTGAGCGCAATCGACACGCTGCCGAGCTGGCTTTCGTGGACCGCGAGGTCGCCCGTCACCGTCAGCGGTTTCTGCGCGTTGTCGAGCAGAGTGATCTTGTCGATGTGAACGCGGTCTTTCTGCAGGCCGATCTTCCCTTCGAGACTCGAGTACGCGACGCCGGTCGCCTCGACCTTGAACGCGCCGTTCTGAATCGTGATGCCGCCGTCAGGCTGCGGATCGCCGGCAGTGCCGGTGAGGGCGACGTGCGCTTCGACGGTGCCTTTGACGTTGCTGACCGCATCGGTGAAACCCTGCGCGAGCGCGAGGTCGATCGGGCTGCTGTCCACGTGGAGATCGACCGGCCGCGATGAACCGGCTGCGGTGCCATTGAAGAGCGCCGTTGGCACCGTCCCCTTCGCCTCCACCCAGGCCGTCGGCGTCTGCTGCAGCCGCACGTCGAGCGTCGCCGCATCGTCGGCGTACTTGACCGTGCCCTTGAACGAGTCGTACTGCACCTGTTTCACGGACCCGCCGGCGATCTGAAAGTCCGCGTCCACCTTCGGCGCGTCCTTCGTGCCGCGGATCGTGCTGGTCGCGTTCAGGGTGCCGGTCAGTTCCGGCGGGCGCATCAGCAGCGCGTCGACCGTCGCCATGTCGACGTCCTTCAGCGTCACTTTCAACGCATCGCCGGGCTTGCCCCAGGTGCCGTCGGCGGAGAGCTGCTGCGCGCCGCTGGCCAGGGTCAATCCTTCCACGCGAACGGCATTGTCGGCGTAGTTGACGGCCGGCTTCGAGCCGGGCGCGAGCTGCCAGCTGACGTTCTGCGACGTGAGGTTCAAGGCTGTCAGATGGACCTCTTCGTGGTCCGGGTGCAGCAGGACGCCTCCCGCGAGAACAAGCGACCGCTTCGGCTGTTTCGCAGTCAGATCGAACTCGAGCTGCTTCTGGCTGTAATCCGTCTTCGCCTGCAGATCGTTGATGTCCTGGCCCGCCAACGTGACGAACGTTGCGTGCGTGGTGGCGCTGACGTTCGCGTTCTTTGCATCGAGGTTGGGCAGCGAGGCGGTGAAGTCGCTCGACGCCGTCAGCGCGCCGTTGTCGCCGTACTTCGCGCCGTCCGCCGTCAGATTGCCCTTCGCCTGCAGCTGCCGCCTGTTGCCGGTAATGATCGCATCGATCTTCGCGATACCTGTCAGGGGCCGATCGACCAGCTTCCCAATTTCGGCGAGGCTCGGGCTGTCCGCATGCAGCTGGAAGTTCGACTGCCCCTCGTCATTCAACGCAAGCGTGCCTTTGCCGGTGACATTCAGGTCGCGTCCCGTGATCGCCAGCGCGCGGATGTCGCCGGTCGAATTCCGGTAGTCACCGTCGACGTTTGCTTTGGTGATCTCGAGGCCGCCGATCGTCGACGGCTGCAGCGTCGCTTTCGCCGACGCCTGCACGCTGTCGACGGTGACGCCCTTCGAGACGCCAGCCACGGTCGCGTCGACGTCGACCGTGCCGCCAACGCTGCCCTTCAATTTCGGGTTCGCGGACAGGTCCGCTGGGTCGAAACCTTCGAAGCTGCCGTTCGCCCTGACGTGCGCCGTGTCGTTTGCCATCTGCACGTCGGCGGTCAGCTGCGGCACGCGGCCGCCCATCACGGTCGTGCCGGTCAGCGTCGCCTGGGCCGCGACGTTCATGTCTTTCGGCGTCGTTCCGCTGCCGCTCGCGGTCACGTGGCCGTTGATCGCACTCTTATACCGGTCCGCCGCCAGCGTGGCGACGTTGAATTGCTTCCCGACTTCCTGCAGATCGAGATGTGCGATCGACGCGTCCGCTGAGTACCCAATCGCTTTCCCGTTGATGGTCGCGCTTGCGGTGGACCCGCCAGCGATTTGCGCGCCGGCCACGGACGAGGATTGGAACTTCAGGTCGGCCTTCACATTCCGAGTCGGATGCTTGCCGGTCGTCACCGAGCCGGCGACGTGGTATTCCGCGTTCACGTCCGTCGCCGCAGGCGGAACGCCGGCCGACTTCGGCATTCTGCGCAGATCGATGCGCCGCGCCTCTCCGCTCAAATCGAACGGGATGGTGGATGCATTGGCGTTCTTCGCGGTATCGGGGAGAACGACATGGCCCGACGCGCTCGCGCTGGCGCCGTACGCCTGCGCGTGAGCCGTCAGGGCGACGCGACGCCCCTGAAGCTGCGCCTTCGCCTCGAGCGGACCGGCGGCGTACCCGGCCGCGGCAATCTTGGGCGACTCGACCGACAGCCCTCCGCCCAGCGAGTTCAGGTCCGAGAACGACGCCGCGTGGACGTCGAGATGGGCGGTCGCGGTGATGTCGCTGCGCTGTCTCGCGTCGTCCAGAATCGGCGCGAGATCCAGGTTGCGGACCGTCACGTCGCCCTTGACCGACTGCTGCGGCTCGAGGACGTCCGCGACAATGCTGCCGGTCAGCTGGCCGGCCGAGGATCGCACGTTCATGTCGACGCCGAGCTGATCGAGCGGCCCGGCGACCTGCACCTCGAACGCGGGCTGCAGCTTCACGCCCGCAAGCGCCGGCACCAGACGCGCGATTTCCGGAATCGACAGCTTGTCGGACGTCACGCGCAGATTGAGATTCGGCTTGCTCAGATAACTCTGCACCGCGCCGTCGATCGCGATCGAGCTCTCCGCTGTGTGCAGCTGCAGCTTCTGCACGTGCACCGCATCGTCGTGAACCGCGATGCCGCCGGAGAGTGCGTTCAGCGCGAGCCCGGGGTCCGTGGCGCGGAAGGAAATGTGCGAAATCTCGATCGAGTAGCGGACCGGCGCGTACTTGAAGCTGAACTTCGCGTCGAGGTGCTCGAATTTCTTCGGGACCGCGACGCCGCTCGTGCCGACCGGTCCGTCGATCTCGATGTCGCCGTCGCTGATGCCGATCTCGTCGATCGACACCGCCTTCCCCGGACCGCTTCGATCCGCCTCGGTCTCCTGCTTCTTGACGATGCTGCTCAGCTCCCAGCCGTCGCCGTCGCGGCGGAGGTAGACAACCGGATGATCGAGACGGATGCTGTCGACCGAAAGGCCCTTCGTGATCAGCTCGAAGACGTTGTAGTCGAGGCCGAGGTCCTTGACCGCCACCACCTGGCTGCCGTTCATCGACAGCCCGATGTTCTCCATCTCGATGCCGAACAGCAGGCTGCCGCCCAGCCGCTCGATTGAGAGGGTGCCGTTCAGATACTGGTTTGCCTCGCGGACGATGTAACCGCGCAGCCAGTTCTTGAACCAGGCGGTCTGCGACACGATGATCGCCGCCGCTGCGGCGCCAATCACGAGCGTCAGGATGACGATCAGAACGTGAAGGGCTCTCCGGAGAATGCGCATCGTCAAAAGGCCTGGCCGATGCTGAAATGCATCCGCCATCGTCGGGTTTGCGGACTGCCGTTCACGAGCAGCCCGGGAATCGGGTTCAGCTGGTAGCCGAAGTCGAAGCGGATGGGCCCGATTGGCGTCTGATACCGAAGCCCCGGTCCGACCGCGTAGCGCAGATCGCTCAGGCGG
>DASQHH010000344.1:0-2211 GCA_035632195.1 Vicinamibacterales bacterium | reverse complement strand
TCCAGGAGGAGTGCTGCATCCTCCGCGTTCCGAGCGTCACCGTGCGGGACGTGACCGAGCGCGCCGAGACCATTGAAGTCGGTAGCAACGTCCTGACCGGGTCGGACCCCGCCTCGATCGAACGCGCGATGCGGATCGCTGTGGATCTGCCGCGCGATTGGACCCCACCCCCCGAATACCTCGAGTCGGGAGTGTCGACCGCCGTCGCGAAGATTGTGCTCGGTTATGACCACGGTACAGCCGGCGGCCGCGGCCGCTGACGCCGCCGAGCGTCCCGCGGCAGCGCCTCGCGGTCGACTGTGGATTGTTTCTGAGCTGTATTACCCGGAAGAGACCTCGACCGGCTATGTGATGACAGCGCTGGCCGAGTCGCTGGCTGCGCACTACCCGGTGAGTGTGCTGTGCGGGCAGCCGACGTATTCGGCCCGTGGCCTTCGCGCTCCATCGGTCGAGACGAGGCGCGGCGTCGTAATCCGCCGATGCTCAGGACTGACGCTGAACAAGGATATCCTGGCGTTTCGTCTCGCGAACCTGGCCACGCTGACGCTGTCCGTGCTCCTGCACAGTCTCAAGGACGTCGGACGGAACGACCTCGTCATCGTCGTGACGAATCCGCCCGCGCTGCCGTTTCTGATGCTGGCGGCGTGCCGCGTCAAGGGCGCGCGCTGCGTTCTGCTGATTCACGACGTCTATCCAGACGCGCCCATCGCTGCAGGCCTGCTGCGTCCGCGAGGCGTCGTTGCCCGCGTGTGGGCGCGCGCCACCGCGTTCCTGTACCGCCACGTGTCGCACATCTGCGTCATCGGCCGCGACATGGCGGCTCTCGTGGCCACGAAGATGGGCGCCGTTCACCATCCACCGGTCACAATCATCGCGAACTGGGCGGAGGAGACCGTACTGCGGCCGGTGGCGCCGGGTCCGAACGCACTGCTGCGCGAACTGGGGCTGCTCGACAAGTTCGTCGTGCAGTACTGCGGCAACCTGGGTCGCGTTCACGACATCGAATCGCTCGTCGAAGCCGCGCGAGTGCTGCGCGAGAGCGATCCGGACGTGCATTTCGTGTTCATCGGTGCAGGTGCGAAGAAGGCGTGGCTCATGTCCGAGATCGAAAGGATCGGACTGGACAACCTCACGGTGTTGCCGCCGAAGCCTCGAAGCGAAGAGGATGTGTTCTTGCGAGGGTGCGACGTGGCGATCATGGCCATGGTGCCCGGCATGGCCGGGGTCGGCGTTCCGAGCCGGCTGTACAACATCATGGCGGCAGGTAAACCAGTGATCGCGGCAGTCGACGAGCGATCGGAGCCGGCGATCGTGATCCAGGAAGAGAGAATCGGATGGGTGATCGCGCCCGGCGATCCGGCAGGAATCGTGGCAGCGATTCGGTCGGCACGCGCCGACAGGGCGCGCCTGCGCGAGATGAGCGTTCGCGCCGCGATGGGAGCCCAGGAAAAGTACACACTAGCCGATGCGACCGCTGCCTACTGCCGTCTCGTCGAGCGAGTCTGGTCGGCGGCGTATTGACGCGTGAATCGTGTGTTCGTCACCGGCGGAACGGGGTTCATCGGCTCGCGCCTGGTCGCGCGCCTCGTCGGCGCCGGCGTATCCGTGAGGGTCCTGACCAGGAACCCGTCAGCGCGCATCGGCGATGTCGATGTCGTTCACGGGGACATTTGCGATTTCGACACAGTCGCCCGCGCCTGTGAAGGGACCGACACAGTGTTTCATCTGGCGGGGACGGCACATGACCGCGCTGCTCGCGGCGACTGGACGCGGCACCGCGTTGTTGCGGTCGACGGTGCGCGCACGGTCATCGAGGCGGCGCATCGAGCGGGTGCCAGCCGGTTCGTGTTTGCGAGTTCGCTCGCCGTATTCGGGCCCGTCGAGGGTGGCCCGCACGATGAGGAGACGCCGGCCCGGCCGGCGTCGCCCTACGGACGGGCGAAACTGGAAGCGGAGGACGTGCTCCGCACGGCGGCGGCGCGGATGGGGATGCACGTCGCGGTGCTGCGTCCAGCGATGGTGTACGGACCGCATTGTCGCGGCAATCTCCCGCGACTGATACGGCTCGTCGACCGCAGGTTCTGCCCGCAGGTGCCAGACTACGGAACCCGCCGCAGCGTCGTCCACGTCGATCACGTTGTCGAGGCGCTGATGCTCGCGGCGTGTCGGACACAGGCGGCGGGACAAACCTACATCGTCGCCGACAAAGAG
>DASQHH010000343.1:0-2753 GCA_035632195.1 Vicinamibacterales bacterium | reverse complement strand
TTCTCGCGGGCAACGAGTGGGACAGCTCGATGGCGGTCGAGGGATATCATTACAAGGACGGCGAGGACATGCAGGCGTTCATGAACGCCGTCTCGCCCGGTTACTTCGCGACGATGCGTATCCCGCTGCTCGAGGGCCGCGATTTCCGGCCGAGCGACGCGAAGGAGCAGTTCACCGTCGCCATCGTCAACCGCCGCTTTGCGGATTTCTTCTTTCCGAAGGGCGACGCGGTCGGCAAACACGTCGGGCAGGGCGTTGGCCCGCAGACGAAACTGAACATCGAAATCATCGGCATCGTCGGCAACGCCCTGTACGAGGGCCCCCGCGAGGGCGTTCACCGGCAGGTGTTCGTGGCAAGCTGGGGAAAATCGAGCGCTGCCTTCTACGTCCGGACGATGACGCCGTCGTCCACGGCGTATGCGGCGCTGCGGAACGCCGTCAAGGAGCTCGATCCGGCGATACCCGTTTACGAAATGAAAACGGTCGAAGCGCAGCTCGACGAAACGCTGCTGACGGACCGGCTGATAGCGATGTTGTCGGCGGGGTTCGGACTGCTGGCGACGCTGCTCGCATCGGTGGGGCTGTACGGAGTGATGGCGTTCGTCGTTGCCGCGCGCAGCAAGGAGCTCGGCATCCGGCTGGCGCTCGGCGCGCAGTCGTCGAGCGTGGTCTGGATGGTGATGCGGGAAGTGCTGACTCTGTTGACGATCGGACTGGCGGTGGGCATTCCGGCCGCGGCAGGTCTGGGACGGTTCGTCGCGTCGCAGCTGTACGGCATTCAGCCCCGAGACCCGTTGATTGCCGGATCGACCGTCGCGATGCTCGCGATCGTCGCGGCGGCGGCCGGGCTGATTCCCGCGTACCGGGCAACTCGGATCGATCCCATCCTGGCGCTTCGCTGCGAGTAGTCGCTCGGCGGTTGACGCCACCCAAGCGGGCCGAATAGCATTTGTTGCTCGGTCCGCATGAAAATCCACGAGTATCAAGCCAAATCGATCCTGGCGAAGCACGGTGTTCCCGTACCGCGCGGGGAAATCGCGTTCAATCCGTCTGAAGTTCCCGACATCGCGAAGCGGCTCGGCACCGGCGTCGTGGTCGTGAAGGCGCAGATTCACGCCGGCGGACGGGGCAAGGGCGGCGGCGTCAAGCTGGCGCGGTCGGCCGACGAAGCCGAGAAGATTGCGGCATCGATGATCGGCATGACGCTCGTCACGCATCAGACCGGCCCGGAAGGCCGCAGGGTCTCGCGCGTCCTCATTGAAGAGGGACTGCAGATGTCGCGCGAGCTCTACCTCAGCCTGCTGCTCGACCGTGCAGCCGGCAAGCCGGTGATGATGGCCAGCGCCGCCGGAGGCATGGACATCGAGGAAGTCGCTGCGAAGACGCCGGAGAAGATCGTCCGCGTCCACATCGATCCGGGCGTGGGGGTCGTGCCGTTCGAGGCGCGCCAGCTGGGATTCGCCATCGGCCTCGACGGTGCGCAGGTCAACAAATTCGTGAAGCTCGCGACGTCGCTCTACGAGGCCTACATCGACACGGACGCTTCGCTCGTCGAGATCAACCCGCTTGTCGTCACGGCTGACGGGAATCTCCTCGCGCTGGACGCGAAGATGAACTTCGACGACAACGCGCTGTACCGGCACCCCGACATCAAAGAGTTCCGCGACTTCGGCGAGGAAGACCCGCTCGAGATCGAAGCGTCGAAGTCGTCGCTCAATTACATTCACCTCGACGGCAACATCGGTTGCATGGTCAACGGCGCCGGGCTCGCGATGGCGACGATGGACATCATCAAGCTGGCGGGCGGCGAACCGGCGAACTTCCTCGACGTCGGCGGCGGCGCAAACGCGGAGCAGATCAAGAACGCGTTCCGAATCCTGATGTCGGACAAGAACGTCAAGGCCGTGCTCATCAACATCTTCGGCGGCATCCTGCGATGCGACGTCCTCGCGCAGGGCGTCATCGCAGCCGTGAAGGAACTGGGCGTCCCCGTGCCCATCGTGATTCGCATGGAGGGGACGAACGTCGAGGAGGGAAAGCGGCTCCTGCGCGAGAGCAAGATGAACTTCACGACTGCGGATTCGATGGACGAGGCCGCGACGAAGGTTGTCGCGCTGGCATCGTAATGTCCATCCTGATCGACAAGAGCACACGCCTCGTCGTCCAGGGCCTCACCGGACGCGAAGGCACGTTCCACGCCAAGCAGGCGAAGGCCTACGGCACGAATGTCGTCGGCGGGGTCACGCCCGGCAAAGGCGGCACGACGCACGAAGGCTGGCCGATCTTCGACACGGTCCAGGACGCGGTGAAGAAGTCCGGCGCGAACGCCTCGGTGATTTTCGTCCCGCCGCCGTTCGCCGCCGACGCGATCATGGAGTCTGCCGACGCCGGCATCGCGCTCGTCGTCTGCATCACCGAAGGCATCCCGACGCACGACATGATGCGCGCGATGACGTTCCTGAAGGAGCGCCCGAAGACGCGCCTCATCGGACCGAACTGTCCCGGCATCATCTCGCCGGGCAAAGCGAAGGCCGGCATCATCCCCGGGAACATCTGCAAGGAAGGCCGCATCGGGATCGTGTCGAAGAGCGGCACGCTCACCTACGAGGCGATTCACCAGCTCTCGAAGGTCGGCATGGGCCAGACGACGTGCATCGGCATCGGCGGCGATCCGCTGATCGGCACGTCGTTCATCGACGCGCTGACGCTCTTCGCGGCGGATCCGGAAACGGAAGCCGTGGTGATGATCGGCG
>DASQHH010000342.1:0-8607 GCA_035632195.1 Vicinamibacterales bacterium | reverse complement strand
AGCTCGAGGCTTCAGCCGAGCGCTCATGGAACGGGCGTCAGCGGCGGCCGACCCTCCAGCACCGCGAGCACGTTATCGACGGCCAGATCGGCCATCGCCGTGCGCGTCTCCGTCGTCGCGCTCCCGATGTGCGGCAGCAGCAGCACGTTGTCGAGCGTCATCAGCTCCGCGTGTACGCGCGGCTCCTGTTCGTAGACGTCCAGAGCAGCGCCGGCAATCAGATGCTGCGCGAGCGCCCAGGCGAGCGCTTCCTCGTCGACGACGGGTCCGCGCGAGGTGTTGATGAGATATGCCGAGCGCTTCATCCGCGCGAGCGCACGCTTGTCGATGAGATGGCGCGTGTCATCGGCGAGCGGCACGTGCAGCGAGACGATGTCCGACGTGTTGAGAATCCGATCGATGGACGTCGACTCCGCGCCCGGTATGTCAACCGCCCGCCGCGCGGCATACGCCACGCGCATCCCGAACGCCGGGGCGCGCGCCGCCACCGCGCGGCCGATGCGGCCGACGCCGACGAGACCCAGCTGCTTGCCGCGCAGTTCCGACCCGAGCAGCTGATCCAGCGCCCACCCTGTCCAGTGTCCGCTTCGGACCAGCCGCTCGCCTTCCGACACACGCCGCGTGATCGCCAGGATCATCGCCCACGTGAAATCGGCGACCGACTCCGTCAGGACGTCCGGCGTGTTGGTCACGACGATCCCGCGCGACCGGGCGTAGGCGACGTCGATGTTGTTGTACCCGACCGCGACGTTCGCCACGGCTCTCAACCGGGGCGCCGCGTCGATCACCCGCCGATCGATGCGGTCGGTCAGCAGGCACACGATCGCGTCCGCGTCAGCCGCCCGCTCGCGCAGCTCGTCGTCCGGGATCGCGGAATCGCCGGTGTACAGGTCGACGGCTGCGACGGCGCGAAGCTTCGCGATGACCGACGAAGGGAGCCTGCGCGTGACGAGGACGTTCAATGGCCGTACGAGAGGCAGTACCCGCAGTGATTGCAGCGCACGGAGGGTTCGATGAGACACGCGCCTTCGCCGTCGCCCCCGCGCGGGAGCGGCAGGAGCGCGAAGCTGGCGTGCGTCGAGGATCCTTGCGGCGACGCCGCGATCGGACCCGGCCGCGGGCCGAGCTGCCGCGCGATCGAATCGCGCACCATGTCCCGCAGCTCCTGCTCAGTCATGAATCGTGACGCTGTCGACGATGCCGATGATCGCCGCGTCGACGGGTGCGGCTTTCTTCCCGAGAGCCTCGCCGGCAGCGCGGCCCTCGAGCACGACGAGGACCTTCTCGCTCACTCCGGCGCCGACGCCGTCGACGGCCAGCAGGGCATGCCCGCGCGGCGTGTCGTCGACGTTCAACGGCTGCACGAGCAGCAGCTTGGCACCCTCGAACTTGTGGTGCTTCTGGGTCGCGACACGGTTCCGACGACGCGCGCGATTTGCACTATTCGAGATCCCAGCGGTCCACGATGCCGACGATGCCCGCGTCCACCGGCGGCTCGGCGCCGGGATAGAACGGGAAGCTGGCTTCCTTGCCCCGCACGAAGAACACTTCCTCGCCGACACCCGCTCCCACGGCATCGACCGCGACCAGCGGGCGGCCCGCCGGCTCGCGCAGGGGGGTCAGAGGCTGCACGAGCAGAAGCTTGATGCCGTGCAGCTGCGCATCCTTCCGGGTGCAGACGACGTCGCCGATGATGCGGGCGATCTGCATCAGGCTTTCTTCCTGTCCGGGGGCCCCTGTCCACCGGCGTTTCCGTCCGGGGCCTCTTCGATTTCAACGGCGTCGATGATCCCGACGATGGCGGCATCGACGGGACAGTCTTTCATCCCCGCCGCCATGCGCGCGGAGCTGCCGCTCACTATCAACACCGTTTCTCCCACGCCGGCGTCCACGGTGTCGACGGCGACAAGATAGCTGCCTTCGGTTTTTCCGCGGGGATCGACGGGCCGCGCGACCAGGAGCTTGTTGCTGACGAGCCGCGGATCCTTCCGCGTCGCAACGACGGTCCCGACCACTTTGGCGAGGAGCATGCCGGAGGGGCTCCTCTCGAACCTACGCCTTTACCGCAGTGGCCTTGCCGATGGGCAGCGCGTCCTCGAGGTTCGCGTGCGGACGCGGGATGACGTGCACCGACACGAGTTCGCCGACACGGCGGGCGGCAGCGGCGCCGGCGTCGGTCGCCGCCTTCACGGCCGCGACATCGCCGCGCACGATCGCGGTCACGTAGCCGGCGCCGATCTTCTCCCAGCCGACCAGCGTGACCTTTGCGGCCTTGACCATCGCGTCGGCCGCCTCGATCATCGCTACCAGGCCCTTCGTTTCGACCATGCCCAACGCCTCTCCCATCGCTATCTCCTCAGCCGCGATCCACGGCAGCAGCTACCGAACGGTCTTGATGGCATCCTCGATGAGCGCCGAAAGCTCGGCGTATGTTAACCGAATTTCCTCCGCCTCCGCCGACGGAGTCGGTGAGGGCACGAGCCGGGATCCCGGACTGGACGGCGCCTGGACGACCTGACAGTTCGCGGGATCGTCCGGCGAGCTCTCCAGCGCCGGGTCCGCGCAGATCGGAGCCGGCGCTTTGATGCCATACGTGCCGCGCAGGCCTTGCAGGCGCTCCACTTCCTCCCGCGAAATCAGGTTCTCGCGGCCGAGCAGCCGCGCGACGAGGCTGATTTTCGCGAAGTGCTCGATCGTCTCCATCTTGTAATAGGCCGCGTAGAGATCGGCGCCGACCGTCAGCGCGCCATGGTTGGCCAGCAGCATCCCGTCGTGCGCTTTGATGTACTGCCGCACCGCCTCGGGCAGTTCGCGCGTCGACGGCGTCGCGTACTCCGCAATCGGAATGCTCCCGAGCGTCGTCAGGACCTCGGCGAGCACGGCCCGATCGAGCGGGATGCCCGCGACGGCAAAGCCCGTGGCGGTCGGCGGATGCGCGTGCACGACCCCCTGGACGTCCGTGCGCTGACGGTACACCTCGAGATGCATCAGCATCTCCGACGACGGATCGCGATCGCCCTGAAGTTTGCGGCCTTCGAGGTCGGTGATGCACATCATGTCCGGCGTCATGAAGCCTTTGCAGACGGATTTCGGCGTCATGAGCAGGCGCTCGCGGTCGAGCCGGACGCTGATGTTGCCGTCGTTGCTCGCCGTGTAGCCGCGGGCGTACATCCGGCGCCCGACCTCGACGATGTCCGCACGCAGCGTCGTCTCGTTCACGGCGTTCATGCCGATTTCGCCCGGTACGCGTCGCGGCATTTCTCGCTGCAGAAGTAGACCCGCGCGCGTCCGTCGGCGATGGAGACGGCCCGTTCCGGCACGACGAACGTGCCGCAGACCGGATCGCGAACCATGTGCACCGGGTGCGCGGGCGGCGATCGCCGGCGCGATCGCCCGGCGGTGCCCTCCGTGCCGCGCAGTCCTTCCAGAAACGCGCTGTAGGTGCTGAGCACGACGCGCAGGGCGACCGTGAGGATCAGGCTGATGACGATGAACCTGAACATCTCAGGAGCCCGGCTTGGCGCCGCCCGCAATGCCGGGATGCGACGACTGGATGGTGTCGAGCGCGCGCTTGGCGGCGGCCGCCTCCTGCGACCCGGGCGCGACGTCGAGCACCTTCTGCCACGCATCCGTGGCGCCCTTGAGATCCTGCTTGCCGAACGCCTTGACGATGCCCACATTCAGCAGCGTCTTCGCGTGCTTCGGATCGAGCGCGAGCGACTTGTCGAACTGCGCGAGCGCCTTGTCCGGCTGGTTCGTGTAGTAGTAGCAGACGCCGAGATCGGTGCTCACGTCGACGTTGTTCGGCGACAGCGTGAGCGCCTCGCCGTACCACTTGATCGCGTCGTCGTACCGATCGGCGTCGAAGTACAGGTTCGCGAGATCGACGCGCGGTTTCGGGTTCTTCGGCTCGCGATCGGCAACCGACTTGAGCGCGTTCACCTGCGTCTCGTCGAGCAGCGCCGCGCGCGTCGAGCCGCCCCCTGCCGACGGATCGCCGGCCGGAGCGCTCTGTACGGCCGCAGGGGCGGCGGCGCTCGGCGGGCGGGTGGACGCCTGCTGGGATCCGATCACCCAGCCGGCGATCAGGCCGAAACAGACTCCGGCGATGCCGAAAGCGATAGCATCCGATTTCATGGCGGGCTAACAGCCGATCATATCAAACGGGCGCAGCGCGTCCGGCGAGCACCGCAAGGTATTCCCGGACAACACTCGACAGCCCGGCGAAGACGGCACTCGAGACGATGGCGTGCCCGATCGACACTTCGTCGAGATGCGGGAGATCGCGAAACACGACGAGGTTGTCGAGGTCGAGGTCGTGGCCGGCGTTGACGCCAAGGCCGACCGCATGCGCCAGCGACGACATTTCGGCATACTGCGTGAACGATCGCCGCCCCGAATCCGCTCCCCGTTCGAACGCGCGCGCGAACGGCTCGGTGTAGAGCTCCACCCGATCGGCGCCGATCGAGGCCGCCCAGCGGATCGGATCGGCGGACGCATCGACGAAGAGGCTCACGCGGACGCGCGACGCGTGCAGCCGCTCGATGACCCTGGGCAGCGCGTCGGTCGCCGGGCCTGGGCGCCAGCCGGCCTGGCTCGTGATCTCCCCCGGCGCCACAGGCACGAGCGTGCACTGGGTCGGGCGGACCTCCTCCACCAGTTCGAGCAGTTCGGGGCGCGGATCGCCCTCGATGTTGAACTCGGTTTTCGGGGAAGCCGCAGTCAGCCGGCGGGCTATCGCGCGGACGTCGTCCGGCGTAATGTGGCGGCGATCCGCGCGCGGGTGCACGGTGATGCCGGGACTGCCCGCGGCGACGCAGACGTCGACCGCATCGAGCACGCTCGGCACGCCGCCGCCGCGTGAGTTCCGCAGCGTGGCAACCTTGTTGACGTTGACGCTGAGGCGGACCATGCCTACCCGAGGTGCTGCCTGACCACGTCGACGATTTCCTGCGCCCAGCCGCGAATCTCGTCTTCGTTCCGGCCTTCGAGCATCACCCGGAGGAGCGGCTCCGTGCCGGAGTAGCGGACGAGCAGCCGCCCCTGGCCGGCCACGCGGGATTCGATGCGCGCGATCGCCGACGCGATCGGCGGCACCGTGCGGAGATCCGCCTTCTCCCTGACGCGGACGTTCAGCAGCACCTGCGGGTACGCGACGAAGTCGGACCCCAGATCGGCCAGCGTGCGCGCCGTCAGCGCCACCGTCCGCATGACGTTCAACGCCGTGCACAATCCGTCGCCGGTGAAAAGGTAGTCCGAGAAAATGATGTGGCCGGACTGCTCGCCGCCGAGCGACAGACCGCGCTTCAGCATTTCCTCCATCACGTACTTGTCGCCCACCGGACACCGCACGAGATCGATGCCGAGCGGCTGCAGCGCCAGGTCGAGGCCGATGTTGCTCATGACGGTCGCCACGACCGCGGAACCCTTGAGCCGTGACTCACGCTGGAGCTGGCGCGCGCACATCAGCAGCACCGCGTCGCCGTCCACCACCCTGCCGTTGTGGTCCACGAAGATCGCGCGGTCGCCGTCGCCGTCGAACGCGACGCCCATGCTGCAGCCGTGCTGCCGGACCGTCGCGCTCAGCGTCTCCGGATGTGTCGACCCGCAGCCGAGATTGATGTTGCGGCCGTCGGGCGCGTTGGCAATGACGACGGTCCGGAATCCGAGCGACTCGAACAGCTTCGGCGCAACCGTCGTCGTTGCGCCGTTGGCGCAGTCGACGGCCAGAAGGAAGTTCGACAGCGACGACGCCTCGGGGAACACGGCGCGCAGATGATCGAGATACGGCGCGACCGCCTCCCCGCGCGAGAGGCGTCCGGGCGCTCCGTCGCGCGCCGTCCACGACTTGTCGGCCATGATCGCCTCGACGTCGCGCTCGACCGTTTCGGTGAACTTTTCTCCTCTGCCGGAAAAGACCTTGATGCCGTTGTCGGCGTACGGATTGTGCGACGCTGAAATGACGACGCCCAGGTCGTAGGCGAGCTGCCGCGTGAGATAGGCGACTGCGGGCGTCGGCACGACGCCCGCGCTGGTGACGACGGCGCCTTCGCCGAACGCGCCGTGCGACAGCTCGGCTTCAATCCACGAACCCGATTCGCGGGTGTCCCGGCCGATGAGAATCATGGGCGGCGCAGCGCCCGGACGCGCGGCGCTCTCGGCGCGCCACGCCCGCACGAGGGCGGCGCCGAGCCGGCGTACCGTGGGGTGATCGAGCGGGTACTCGCCCGCGACGCCTCGCACGCCGTCGGTCCCGAAGAGGCGCGGGATGGCGGTGATCGACTCGGTCACTTCGAGGGCCCTTTCCCTCCCGGATTCGCGCGCACGTTGACCTGCACCGATTCGGGCGCGATGCGGACCACGCCGACGCGCTCGGGCGCGTCGATATGCACCGGCAACGCCGCGTAGGCGCCGGCGCCGACGTCGGTCAGGTCGACGTAGGCCACGATGTCGTCCGGATCGAGCCGCGCGAGCGCCTCGCGGCTGCCGCGCAGCATGACGTCGACGGCGGCGGGCTCGACCTGCGCGTCCAGCATCGCGCCGAGGTTGCGGCGGTGGATGGGACGCCCACGAAGTGTCCGTTCGAGCGGCGCCAGCTGGATGGCCACCGTCACCGTCGTCGATTTGGCGCCGGTGAGGCGGAGCGCGGGATCGAGGACGCCGATCGTCACCGTCTCGCGCACGTTCTGCCGGGCGCCGGTGACGGGCACGGGTTCGGTGACCGCTTCCGTAGCGCGGCGAACGGCGCTCTCGGGTCCGCTGACCTCCACCGTTGCCGGATCCGCGTCGAGCCTGCCGACCTCGTAGCCCGGCGCCGGCGATCCGTCGACCGCCGGCCGCACCGGCAGCTGCCGCGACATCGACTTCTCGAACGTCATCGCGATGGCAGATGGCGTGACCTGAACGACCGACACGCCGAACGGCGCGCGGACCTGCTCGGGCGTCAGCGGAAAGACCCGCTGGCCCGGGCGCGCGCTGCGGAGGTCGAGCTCGGCGATGACGTCGCCGGGCGCCAGCCGGCTCAGCGTCGTCGAGCCGCCGCGGAGCCGGATGTCCACCGTCGTCGGCCACTCGCCGCTGATCTCCATGCCGGCCGGAAACTGCTGCAGTTCGAGCGGCACCCTGAGCCCGCGCTCGACGGTTTCCTCGCCCGACACCGTCATCCAGAGAAAGACGGCGGCGGCAAGCGACAGGACCTTGGCGCCGAAGTGCCGGAACGGCCAGAACCTCATCATGGCCATCTTACGTGTACTGGGTCTTTTCTTTCGGCCCGCTTCGATCGCGCCGCTGAATCATGTGCGCGCGAAGCCGACCGCGAAGTTCGTCCGCATCGAGGCCGCGCTCGATCTGGCCGTCGGCGACGAGCGAGATGAGGCCCGACTCTTCGGACACGACGATCGCCACCGCATCGTTCTCTTCAGTGAGCCCGAGCGCGGCGCGATGCCGCGAACCGAGCTCTTTGCTCAGCTTGGGGTTGACCGTCAGCGGCAGAAAGCACGCGGCGGCGGCAATGCGATCGTCCTGGACGATGACGGCTCCGTCGTGGAGCGGTGAATCGTGCTGAAAGATGCTGAGCAGGAGGTCGTACGTCAGGACGGCGTCGAGCGGGATGCCGCCTTCGATGTAGTTGCGCAGCCCGATCTGCCGCTCGAGCGCGATGATTGCGCCCGTCCGCTTGGACGCCAGCATCGTCGCCGCCACCGCGATTTCCTCGATCGACTCGCCGGCCGATTCGGGCTTCGCGAAATAGCGGAAGAACGGCGCGCGCCCGAGATGCGCGAGCGCGCGGCGGATGTCGGACTGAAACAGCACGATGACGGCGAACACCAGGTATCCGAAGAGATTCCGGATGACCCAGTTGACGGTCTCGAGGTGGAACCAGCGCGACCCGTAGAACAGCGCGACGAGCATGACGGCGCCGACCGCCATCTGCACGGCGCGCGTGCCGCGAATCAGCTTGACGACTTCATAGATCAGGATCGCGAGGACGAGGATGTCCGCGATGTCCCACCAGCCGAGGGACGGCCGCCGTAGTAGTGATGCAAGCCAGGCCATCGTCAGTGGCCGTGCCTCCGTAGCTCCTCTGCCGCCCGCACGACCTGCACCATCTCTGCGACGGCGTGCACGCGAACGATATGCGCGCCGCCCAGGACCGCCGCGGTGACGGCGGCAGCGGTCGCCCAGTCGCGGTCCGGTGCCTCCCGCCCTCCGCTCGCCGCGCGGAGAAACGACTTGCGCGACGGACCGACGAGCAGCGGCCGTCCGAGCGCCGCCGCGATCTCCGGCAGGCGCGCCAGCACACCATAGCTGTGCTCCGGACGTTTGGCAAACCCAATCCCCGGATCGACGATGACCCGGTCGAGCGCCACGCCGGCATCCAGCGCGGCCTGCACGCTGCGGCGCAGTTCGAGCGTCACCTCGCCAATCAGATCGGTGTACTGCGCCTCGGCGTACATGGCCCGGGACGTGCCGCGCGAGTGCATCAATACGAGCGCCGCGCCGGCGCGTGCGGCCGTTGCGGCGAGGGCCGGTTCACGCCTCAGTCCGCTGACGTCGTTGACGATGGACGCGCCGGCGGCGAGCGCTTCGCCGGCGACTTCCGCCTTG
>DASQHH010000341.1:0-8531 GCA_035632195.1 Vicinamibacterales bacterium | reverse complement strand
GGCGTGCACGCCGAGCACGTCGAAGTAGTTGCCGGACGCGAGGAACGCCGACGCCAGTTCGGCCTGGCCGTCGACGATGACGTTCGCCTGGCCCTGCGGCGCGCAGGCGAACACATCGATCATCGTCTTGTTGGCATCGCGGAATTGCTGGTAGAGGGAGAACGGAAACGTTTCTTCAGTGTTCTTCCCGTCGATCCGATCCGTGTAGCCGTACGTGCTGAAGCTGTTGCCCATGTCGTTGTCGCCGAACCAGCGGAAGCGCACGAGCGTTTCCGGGCGATCGACCGGCAGCGTTCGCAGCAGCAGGCCGTTGACGGCGGTGAAGATGGCCGTGTTCGCTCCGATGCCGAGCGCGAGGCACAGCACGACGACGAGCGTCCACCCCTTGCTGCGCAGCAGCAGACGAACGGCGTGACGGAGGTCTCTGATCATGACGCAGCCGATTGGGGATTGCGGATTGAGATTTGGTGGCTAATGGTTCTCATGATCAATCGATCAATTGATCGGCAATCAATCCGCAATCTCCGATCCGCAATCCGCAATACATGCGAGCTTACCGAAGCTCACGAATTCGGATACTGCGAAAAGCGAGCGCACCCGCGTGGTCACCTTGCATGGCGATGTGGCCGCGCGCCGCGCGGCCGTAGTGCGGGTACACGGCGAACTTGCTGGAGTCCACCATCGCTTCCCACACCGGGCTGCCGATCTCGTACTCGACCAGCTTGACGCCGTTCAGCCAGTGCTCCACGTGCGCACCGTTCGCGACAATCCGCGCCGCGTTCCACTGACCGACCGGTTTGAGATGTCCGGCGGGCGACGGAAACACCGCGTACACAGCGCCCGCGCACGTGAACCGGGTCTTGTTGTCCTCGCCTTTGACGTCGTCGAGCAGCTGATATTCGGGCGCGCTCCAGTAGATGTGGTCGTACTCCTCGGTGCCGCGGTAGAAGATGCCGCTGTTGCCGGCCTCGCCGATCCGCCAGTCCATCTCGAGCTCGAAGTTGCCGAACTCGTCGCGCGAGACGATGTCCTCGACGCGACCGTCCTTGGTCAGCGTCCCGTCGGCGATGCGCCAGCCTGCCGGCAGCTTGTCGGACTTGTACCCGCGCCAGTGGTCGAGGTTTTTGCCGTCGAACAGCACCCGCCAATCCATTGCGGATTGCGGACTGCGGATTGCTGATTGATTGACGATTGACACGGTTTGAACGCGCGACTGGTTGACACCGACCGCCAGCGCGGCTGCTGCGACGATGGAAAGCGTTCGGGTGATCATCGGGCAGAGTGTATCTTAGACGTGCATGTCGGCCGTCAGGTTGGTCCGGTCAGCGGCGAGGGGCTGGGGCGGGCCGCGGCGCCGGACGGCACCCGGCGAGTCCTGGATCCGCGTCGTCTCGGGGCTCGACGGGGACGCCGAGCTCGTCGTTCGCAATACCGAGCGGAAGGAGACGGCCTGCCGCGAAGTCCGCTTCGCCGTGAGGTGATCCGCGGACCGATGCAGGGCGAGCAACGAAATCAATACGCTTGCGCGGTACAATGCTGCGGTGACCTCACCTCACCGCGTCTTCATGGCCGCAATCCTTGTTGCTGCCTTCAGCGGAGCCGCGTGCAATCTGTTCCATCATGACGACACGACGTCCTCGTCGTCGACGCCTGAGACGCTGAGCGGGACGCTGGCGCAGGGCGGGTCGGTCACCATGCAATTCACGGTGACGACGGCGGGGGCTGTGTCGGTCACCCTGACGTCGATGACTCCATCGACGTCGGCCTCGGTCAGCATGGGCGTCGGGACCTTCAGCAACGGCAACTGCATCGTCACCAGCTCTGTCTCGTCTGTCGTCGGTGGAACATCAGCGCAGTTGTCGACGAATCTCGGCGCCGGCACGGGATGCGTGAAGGTGTCGGACACCGGCAGCCTGACCGCTCCTGAAACAGTGACCGTGACGGTCTCGCATTCCTGAGCCTCAGACGTCGCACAGGGCGACGGCTTCCCGCAGCGACGTGAGCGGATCGCGCGTCGGCACGAATTCGTGCGCGAAGTAGCCGCTGAACCCGGTATCGAGGACCGCCTGCGCGATCGCCCTCCAGTTCAGTTCCTGCGTGTCGTCGAGCTCGTGGCGTCCGGGGACGCCGCCGGTGTGGTAGTGCGCGATGTACTGATGGTTGTCCCGGATCGTGCGGATGACGTCGCCCTCCATGATCTGCATGTGGTAGATGTCGTAGAGCAGTTTCACCCGCGGCGAATCGACCGCCCTCATCACCTGCACGCCGAACGACGTGTGATCCCCCTGATAGTCCTTGTGATTGACCTTGCTGTTCAGCAGCTCGACGCAGATCGTGACGCCGTGATCCTCGGCGACACGCTTCACGCGATTGAGTCCGGCAACGCAGTTGTCGATCGCTTCGGCGTCCGGCATGCCGCGCTTGTTGCCGAAGAACGTGATGATATTCGGCACCCGCGCGGCCGCGGCCTTCGGAATGTTCGCCTCGAAGTTGCGGACGATGGCGTCGTGGTTCGCGCGGACGTTGAGCGAATCGGGAATCGAGCCGCCGCCGGCGTAGCCCATCGACACGACGAGGCCGTGGTCTCGCGCCACCTGCCACTCGTTCATCTCCAGGAGATCGATCGCCGGCAGGCCCATGTCGGCAAGCGCGCGGCAGAAGTCGGGCAGCGGAATCTTCGCGTACGGCCACCGCGAAACAGACTGTTTGAGACGGCCGTTCTTCACGACGCGGGGCGCCTGCGCGCGCAGCCGCAGCGGGGCCGCCGCGAGCGCAATCGCCGCCGTCAGTACTTCACGCCGAGTTTGTCCAGCGCGCGCTGCGGACATCCTGTCCATTCGTCCACGAAGGTGTTGCCCGTGTACTGCAGGTCGTCGATCCCCATCCTGGTCGTCCAGAAGCCGCTCGCGGTCAGATCGCGGAAGCTGTTGAAGAATGCGACGAGGTGGCTGAGCGGCTTCGGCGGGTCGTCGGTGAACGCGATGTCGTCGAGGACCTGGCGCCGCCGCGCGTCCGTGCAGCCGACGAACGTCTTGTCGAACCGCGTGTTGCATTCGTGATCGATCGCTGCAAGTCCGCCGCGCATGGCGGTCTGCCGCGGGGGATCGTCGATCATCATGAAGTCCATGAACGCCGGAACGCCGGCATCCGTCGCGCTGCCGGATCGTTCGTCACGCGGGATGATCAGATCGACCAGAATGTGCACGGTCGCGTATTCGTGCGCGGTGAGGAACTTCGGCTTGAACGGTACGCCGGTCTTCGCCGCCGCGGCGCGGCTCTTTTCCGCGTGCTCGTGCGCCTGCTGCGCTTCGGCCGGCGTCCAGGAAAGGGCGGCCGCGGCCGGCGCCGACCCGAGCAGCGCGAGTGCAGCGCGTCGACTGATTTCGTTCACAGCTCCATCCTCTTTCGTTTGTCCGCGATCCCCTCGCTCGTGCGCATGGAGAGCGCCAGAATCGTCCACGTCACGTTCTTGTCGGCGTTGGTGACGAACGGGCCGCCGTCAGCGATGAACAGGTTCTTCACATCGTGCGCCTGGCAGTCGCCGTTGACGACGGACGTGGCTCGGTCCGCGCCCATGCGCGTGCAGCCGACCTCGTGGATGATCCGCCCGCCGTTCGCCAGTCCGTAAAGCTGCTCGCGCGTCGGCATCGGCGACGTCGGCGTGCCGCCCATCTCGTGGATGATGGAACGGAAGGTCTCCTGCATGTGCTTCGCCTGCCGGATCTCGTGCTCCGAGAACTTGAAGTGGAAGCGCAGCACGGGGATGCCGTACGTGTCGACGACGCGCGGGTCGATTTCGCAGTAGCTGTCGTCGTTGGGAATCATCTCGCCGCGGCCGGAGAAGCTGACCGTCGACGCGTAATACCGGCGGTAGTCCGCCTTCAGCTGCTTGCCGTAGCCGCCGCGGCCGTTCAACCGCTGGATGCCGCCGAGGATGCCGACGCCCCGCTGGTGCCGGCCGCCGCCGATCTCGATGTGGTAGCCGCGCGGGAAATCGAGCGTCTTGTTGTCGATCCACCACGGCATGTAGAGATGCATGCCGCCGATGCCGTCCTCGTTGTGCGGCACGCTGTCCGCCAGCTTCGGGATGAATCCGCTGACCGACACGCCGGTGGTGTCGGTGAGGTACTTCCCGACGGTGCCGCTGGAGTTGGCGAGGCCGTCCGGGAAGCGCGCCGACCTCGAGTTAAGCAGCAGCCGCGCCGACTCGCACGCGCTCGCGGCGAGGACGACGATTCGCGCGCGCACCTGATACTCGCGGCGATCTTTCGTGTCGATGTACGACACACCCGTCGCGAGCCCGTCCGCGCCGGTTGTCACCTCGCGCGCCATCGCGTTGGCGACGATGCGCAGCTTGCCGGTCGCCAGCGCGGGCGGCAGCAGCACGGATGTCGACGAGAAGTTGGAGTGCGTCGCGCAGCCTCGGCCGCACTGGCCGCAGTAGTGGCAGGCCGGCCGTCCATTGAGCGGCCGCGTCAGGATCGACATCCGCGACGGGATGCAGGTGATCTTCAGACGGTCCGCCGCGTCTTTGATCAGCAGTTCGTAGCAGCGCGGCTTCGGCGGCGGCATGAAGATGCCATCCGGCTCGTTCGGCAGCCCTTCCTTCGACCCGAAGATGCCGACGAGGCGATCGAGCTTGTCGAAGTACGGGTGCAGGTCGCCGTACGCGATGGGCCAGTCGTCGCCCAGGCCGTCGAGCGTTCTGCGGCGGAAGTCGTCCGGACCGAAGCGCAGCGAGATGCGGCCCCAGTGGTTCGTGCGGCCGCCGAGCATCCGCGCGCGGAACCAGTCGAACGTCGTGCCGGGCGCGTTGGTGAACGGCTCGCCGGGGAGATCCCAGCCGCCGATGCAGCCGTCGAACTCGCCGAACGGCTTGGCCGGCGTACTCGCGCCGCGCCGCGGCGACTCGTACGCCCACGTCGACATCTTCGAGTCCTTGGCCGAGTCCCACATGCCGCCGGCCTCGAGCAGGACGACGCTCGCGCCGGCCTCGCAGAGCACCTTAGCGGCCATGCCGCCGCCAGCGCCGGATCCGACGATGCACACGTCGTAAGTCTCAGGGCGTCTGATGATCTGCACGGCGCGATTCTATTGCAGTTTCGACAGCAGGGCCTTCGCATTCCGGAACCAGTGGCGCTCGCGACGGCGGATGTAGTCGGGCATCGTCGCTTTCTTGAGCAGGATCTTCTGGGCCCATTCCCGCGCCTCCGAGGGTCGGCCGGTCTCCGCGAGAAAGCACGCGTAGTCGTACTGGACTTCCGACAGCGTCGACACTTGCGTCACCTCGGCGAACAGGGCGTCGGCCTGATCGCGCCGGCCGAGCTTCGCGAGCACGTGCGCGTACAGGCCCGCGGCGCGGTGATAGTCGTACTTCCGGTCGCGCGTGACGACGCGTTCGAGATCCGCGGACGCCGCGGCAAAGTCCTGGAGTGCGATGGCGCACAGGGCGCGCCGGTAGATGGCATCGGTGCTCGAGTCGCTTTTCGCGATGACCTTGTCGAAACACTCCCTCGCGCGCGCGTACTGGCCGTCGTCGAGCAGCAGGTCGCCGAGCTCTTCGTAGTTGCCGATGGACGGGTTGTCGACGATGTGCCCTTCGAGCGCCTTGATGCGCTTCCGGCGCGGAAACACCTGGTAACTGTCGCGCAGGAGTCCGGCGTCGGGCGCGGCCTCGACGAGCAGGTACACGACCGCGCCGATCGACCCGCCCATCAGGATGACGAACAGCCAGAACGTGTCCGGCCGGCGGCGCACGAAATGAATGAGCGCGAGCGCCTGCAGGAATATGCCGTAGCGGTTGAACAGCATCAGTCGCGACTGGGGATGACGACCGCTGAAAGATAGCAGGCCGCAACGAGGATGATCAGGAATTTGTAGCCGGCGAGGAGCGACGCGTACTCGCCGACTCCGCCCACCATGGCGCCGAGAAGATTGGCGCCGAAGTCGGTCGCCGCCGACTCGGACCGCCGGAACGCAGCGCTGAACAGCAGCCCGGCGCAGAACACGGGGCTGAACACCAGGAGGCCGTAGAACACCGATTCAGCCAGGCGGTTGTCGAACGCCACCGCACCGATCGGCACGAAATAGTTGACGGCCAGCAGTGCAAACAGCGCCGCCGCAATCGGACCGCGCGCACGGATGTCGACGCGTCCCGCCACGAGCGTGCTTGCCAGCGCCATGACCAGCACCGACGCGATGGCGAGCGACGCCGACGTCCAGGTCGATCCCCACAGCAGCGCGAACTGCACGATCGACTTCGTCTCGAGCAGCATGAATCCGGCGCCGTAAAAGAAGAACCGCCACTGTCGCGCCGACCAACGGCCACGGTCCGACCCAAGCGCGAGCCAGACGGCGGCAATCGAGACGACGAGCACGCTGCCGAGCGCCGCGGTATAGTGCACCGGAAGTTCCGGCGCGCGCATGTAGAGAAAGGGCCAGTCATCCGTCGCCGGCGCGATGGTCGCGTCGCGCGCGAGCCGCCGCGATGGACTCGGCGCGTGCGCCTGGCCGTACGCCAGCACGAGGTCGGGCAGCGGCGGCGGAGTCTTCAGCGCCATCGCGCGCGGCCCGGCGAGCATCACGGCGAGATACGCGCGGTCCTGATGGACTTGGGCGACAGGGTCGGCCCCAAACGTCCGCGTCAACGAGTTCGCCAGGCGGTCGACGAGCCATTTCTCGCGGAAGTAGTTGTAGAGCGCCATCACGCCGCCCGGCTTCAGGTGATCGCGGACCGAGTCGAACGACTCCTGCGTGAACATGTAGCTCTCGAGCCGCACGCCGGAGAAGCTCGATTGGACCGTCAAAGAATCGATGAGGGCGAAGACGACAAGGTCGTAGCGCTTGCGCGTCGTCCGGAGGAAGTGGCGCGCGTCATCGCAGACCACCGTGACGCGCGGATCGGCGTAGGGACGATCGGGATGCCGCTCGGCGCCGATGCGCAGGATGATGGGATCGATCTCGACCGCGTCGACGTGCTTCGCGCCGTGCCGCAGCGCCGCAGCCACGTCCGTGCCCGTGCCCGCGCCGAGGATCAACACGTCGTCGAACGTGTCTCCGAAAACCGTGTAGGGCCACTGGTAGAAGTACTCCTTCTCTGCGACGTGCGCCATCGACTGGTGGAAGATGTGGTTCACCTCGACCACCGTGTCCGCGCCGTCCTGGGCCAGCGTAATCCGGTAGTACGGCGACCACAGACTCCCTGCCTGCATGCGATAGACGAGGACGATCGTGGCCAGCATGAACGCGACGGCTACGCTCGCCCGAAGGCTCGCGCTCCAAACCAGCGGGATCGCCGCCACGGCCGCGACACCGAACCAGACCGCCGGCGGCAGCTCGAGCCATGACACCAGGGCGAAGGCGCCGACGCCGGCCAGACTCCCCGCCAGGTTGATGGTGTAGGCGCGCAGCGGCGGATGCGCGGCGAGCTCGCGTCCGAGTCGTGCCGAGACCGTCGCGAACAACGCAGCGACGGCAACAAAAACGATGGGCAGCAGGCGCGTGCTCTCGACCGGCACGACCGGGTTGGTGGTCCCGCTCGAGAAATAGATCGTCGAAGTGCTCGGAACCGCGACCTCGAGCCGGAGCCGGTCGACGGCCACGACCAGCGCAAGCAGCATCGGCGGAAACCAGGCAAAGAGCGTCCGAACCCGTTCCGGCGCCCGGCCGGCAAAGAGGCAGCCGATGCCGATCCCCAGAAAGGACGCCAGCAAAATGAAATTGGAGAAATAGGCGAGCAGCCTGATGTACGCCGGCATCCATCGGATCAGCGCAGTCTCCAGGAACAGAACCAGGAACGAAACGAGGAACAGCGCGCCGCCGGCGATCACAGAATTGGTCCTTCCGAATTGGCGCTTAGAGTGCGCAAGGGCGTCATCGATTTGTTGTCGTGCCAGAAATATATTTCGAAAGTTGCGTGTTTGTTGCGTCCGAGTCTTGATCCTGTCTCGCTGCGCCCATAGCATCGCCTATTACCCCAGCCGCCTGATGACATGTCCATTCGTGCCGCGGTTATTTCTGATGATCGCACCCTCATTCCGGTTGTGATCGCTGCCGCCCAGACCGATCCGTCGTGCTTCGCGTTCGGCTACGCGGGGTGCCGAGCGGCGCGGTTGTCTCTGCGGGCCGTTTGCGCCGACATCGCGATCATCGATTACGACATGCGCGAAGCACTGTCCTTGTGCGGAGAGCTCTCGGCGGAGGACGAGTGTCGTCCGATTCTCATCAACGTCCCCGAAGATTCCGAACGGGCCGTCGACGCGCTGAGCGCAGGCGCGCGCGGTGTCATGTTTGCCTCGGAACCGATGGAGGACATTCCCCGGGCCATGCACATCGTGCGGCGCGATCAGATCTGGTCGCCGCGCCACGTGATCGTCGCACTCTGGATGCGGCTCAGGTCGGAAACGGCAGCCACTTCGCCGTCTGCGCGCGAGCCGGAGATCGTCGATCGGCTGAGCCTCCGCGAACGCGAGGTGCTCCGGTACGCCGCCGCGGGACTCGCGAATAAAGAGGTCGCCACACGCCTGTCGATC
>DASQHH010000340.1:0-4546 GCA_035632195.1 Vicinamibacterales bacterium | reverse complement strand
TCCCGACGCGCTGATCGACGCGCTCTCGCAGATTCCCGCGCTGCGCGTCATCGCGCTGAGCTCGACCCTTCGCTACAAGGCTCACCCGGCCGACGCGAAACAGGTCGGGGTCGATCTCGGAGTCCGTGCGGTCGTCACGGGACATCTCCGGCAACAGGGACCCGACCTGGCGATCGTGATCGAGGTCGTCGACACGCACGACGATCGCCGCATCTGGGGCCATCGCTATGCGCGCACCGTCGCAAACATCGTCGGTGCCCAGGGCGATCTCGCCCGCGACGTCGCCGACACGCTGCGCGGCCGGCTCAGCGAGGCCGAGGGCGAACGTCTCTCACGACCGCCGACCCAGAACAGCGACGCGTACCGCCTGTATCTGCAGGGTCGGTCCTTCTGGAACCGTTACAGCGAGGACGGCTTCAAGACCGCCATCGAGTACTTCCGCCGGGCCATCGCGCGCGACCCGGAATACGCGCTCGCGTATGCGGGGCTGGCCGATGCCGAGATGCAGCTCGGCGTCGACTTTCTGAACCCCGGCGAGACGTTCCCGCAGGGGAAACAATACGCGGAGCGCGCGCTGGCCCTCGACCCCGCGCTCGGCGAGGCGCACGCGTCGCTCGGCATTTACGCGATGTGGTTCGACCGTGACTGGGCTGCAGCCGAGCGCGAATACCGGCAGGCGATCGATCTCCGTCCGAACTATCCGGTCGCGCACCATTTCTACGCGCACTACCTCGACGCGCGCGGCCGGACGGACGAATCGATCGCGGAGATCATGCGCGCGCTCGATCTCGATCCCCTTTCGCCCTACGTAATGGAGGAAGTGGGCTGGACGTACTACCACGCGCGCCGATATGACCAGGCGATCGCCTGGAACAAACGCGCGCTCGATCTGGATCCGCACTTCGATCTGGGGTGGTTCACTCTGGCCCAGGTGTACGTCGCGCAAGGCGCCTACACCGATGCCGCGAAGGCGTTGGATCAGGCCTCGGGTCTAGCCGGGTGGTACGGCACCGACGCGGAGCGCGCGGTCATCGAAGCACTCACTGGCCGCTCCGCGGACGCCAGGCAGATCTTGATCAGCCTGCTGGCGCGCGCCTCATCGAGCTACGTCGATCCGTTCTACATCGCCATCACCTACACGTCACTCGGGGATCGCGAGCATGCGTTCGAGTGGCTGGACAAGTGCATCGACGGCCGCAGCGTTTATGCCACGTTCTTCACACGCGAGGCGACACTGGATCGCCTCCGGAGCGATTCGCGGTTTGCAGCACTCGTGGCGCGCGTCGGCTTGAATTGATCGTTCATTCCGCGCGCAGCGCCCGGATCGGCGAAATCGACGCGGCGCGCGCCGCCGGAATCAGCGCCGCGACGAGGGCGCAGCTGCCGAGCGCGCCGGCCGCGACCGACAGCGCCACGGGATCCCAGAAGGACACGCCGTACAACTGAGTGGCAATCAACCGTCCGGCGCCGACAGCGAGCGGCAGGCCAAGGACCAGCCCGACGCCGACGCGCTTTAAGGCGCCGCGCAAAACGAGGTCGACGACCCGGCCGCGGTCGGCCCCCAGCGCCATTCGGATACCGATCTCGCCCGTTCGCTGGGCCACGGTATACGCCGTGACGCCGTACAGCCCGACCGCCGCGAGCAACAGCGCGACGACGCCGAATAGCCCGGCCAGACTCGCCACGGCACGCTCCTGATCGAACGAAAGCGCCACCTGCTGGTCGAGCGTCCGCACGCTCGTCAGCGTGAGGTTCGGATCGATTGACGCCAGCGTGCGCGTCACGAGCGGTTCGACCGCGCCGGGCGCCGCGCTTGTGACCAGCATGATGCCGCCGATGAAATGCGACGCAACCTCGACGCGCTCCATGAGCGCGTTCGGATAGTTGACCTTCTGCGCGAGGGGCGCATAGAACATCGGCCGCGCCGGCCGGTTGAGCGCGAATCCGGCGAACTTGGCGTCGCGGACGACGCCGACGATCGTGAACGTGCCCGCGTTTTCCGGCAGATCCATGCCGAAGTGCGCGCCAAGCGGATCCTCGTCGTTCTTGAAGAACCGCTTGACGAATCCCTCGTTGACGATCGCCACCGGCGCCGTCGTCTCGTTGTCCGCTTCCGTGAAAAATCGGCCGCGCACGAGTTTCACGCCAAGGTTCTGCAGATAACGTGCGCTGACGCGATCCCACGAGCTGCCCGCCTGTTCGTCCGGCTTGGGCGCCGGATGTCCCGACACGAGAATGAGCTCGCCCCAGTTGTCGGTGAGCGGGTTGTACAGCGCGAGGCCTGCTCCGCTCACGCCCGGAAGCTCCAAGAGCCGCCGCTCGAGCTCGCGATAGACGGCATGGAGCTTCGGCACCGTGTAGCTCGCAGGCGGCCGGTTGAGCGAGACGACGATGCGTCCTTTCGTTTCGAAGCCGAAATCCTGCTGTTCGAGTTTGCTCAGGCTCCGGCCGAGCATCGTCGCGCCGGCGACGAGGACCACCGACAGCGTCGCCTGGACGACCAGCAGCACGCGCTGCGCGATTGACGATCGGTCGCTCGAACCGCGCCCCGACCCGCGCAACGCATCGACCGGATCGGTCCGCGTGGCGAACCATGCGGGCGCCGCGCCGAAGACGATGCCGGTCGTGAGAGCGACCAGGAATGCGAATCCGAGCACGGGCATCGACGGCTTCGTGTCGATCGGCAGGAACTGCACGCCCGAGAACGCGAGCGTCAGCAGCAGCCTCGCGGCCGCCGTCGCGACGAAGAGACCCGCAGCGCCGCCGAGGAGGGACAGCAGCACGCTTTCGACGAGCGCCTGCGACACAATCTGCGCGCGCGAGGCGCCGACGGCCAGCCGGACAGCCGTCTGTGCGCGGCGCGCTACTGCGCGCGCCAGGAGCAGGTTCGCAACGTTCGCGCACGCAATCAGCAGCACGAGCGCGCAGACCCACATCAGGATCCTCAGGCTCTGCCCGTACTGTTCCTTCATTACGCCGACGCCTGCGCCGGCAGGGACGACGGTGATCGTCTGCTTCGGCAGTGACTGAATCACCGACGGCATCCAGTTGGCGGGATAGCCGGAATCGTGCTGCATCCAGTCGCGGAGGAGGGTGGTCAGCCGCGCTGACATGCCGTCGGTGCTCGCGCCTGGTTTCAGACGCCCGATGGCCCGAAGCCACGCCGACACCGGCTGCCGAAGCAGCGAGCTGCCGCCGGCGAGTGTCGGTTCCTGATTGAGCGGTATCCAGACGTCCGGTGGGTTGCCGCGCAGCGTCTCGCCGAAGAAGCCCGCGGGTGTCACGCCGACCACGGTGAATGGATGCCCTTCGATGACGAACGTCGAACCGACGACGGAAGGATCGCTCCCGTACGTCCCCTGCCAGACGTGGTGGCTGATGACGACGACAGGCGGTGAAGCGGGCGTATCGTCCTCGGCCGTGAACACCCGGCCGCCGAGGGCGCCGACGCCGAACGTCGCGAAGTAGTTCCCGCTCAGGAATTCGGGGCGGAGAGGACGGGCGGCCGCGTCGCCGCCCTCGCGACGGACGCCCAACCGGGCGCCGCCGGCCTGAAAGGCAGCCAGCTGCTCGAATTCCGGGGTGTCAGCCTTGAGGCGATCGAAGAGCGGAGCCGAGAACATGCCCCATCGGTCCTGCGGGCCGCCTTCGACACAGCAATCGTCGCCGTCGCCGATCCGGTAGAGGCTGTCGGGGTCTACGACAGGCAGGGACCTGAGCATCACCGCATGGATGAGCGTGAAAATCGCTGTCGTCCCCCCTATCCCGAGCGCCAGAGTCAGGATGGCGGCGGCCGAAAAGACCTTCGAGCCGAAGAATTGTCGGATCGCGTATCGAAGGGCACCCAAGATGTTTGACATCAGCCGCTTAGACGGATCCAAGCGTCCGAACGTTCACGTCACTGCACAATCTTACTTTACCTTACTGTCATATAAAGGCGTATACTGTATCAGTCATGAGAAAGATCAGTTTCTTCGTTGCATCGGTCGTGCTTGTCCTCTCCTCGATGGCCGCGGCTCAGACGCAGGACGGCAGCGTCACAGGCGTCGTTCGCGACCAGTCGGGCGCATCTGTACCTGGGTCGGCGGTAGAGATTCAGGGCCCTGACGCCACGTTCCGTTTCACCACGGATTCGGACGGCGCTTTCAGATTCCTTAACCTTCAGCCGGGCCGCTACCACTTGAAAGCGTCCCTCGAGGGATTCCGAACGGCCGAGCGCGATCTCATCGTCGCCACCGGCAAGAACGTCGACCTTCCGCTGACGCTCAGCATCAACGCCCTGGTTGACGTGGTCAACGTCACGGCGCCGACGCCGATGCTCGACGCGCGAGCGACCGGATCCTCGACGACGTTCACGGCCGACGAGCTCGCGAACATCCCCACTTCGCGGGACGTCTTCTCGCTCGTTCGCGACGTGCCTGGCGTGCTGCTCGACCGCGTCAACGTCGGCGGCAACGAAACGGGACAGGCGCCGACGGTCGTCTCAAAGGGCACGCGCCCGCAGGACACCGTCTGGACGCTCGACGGCATCGTCATCACCGATATG
>DASQHH010000339.1:0-7345 GCA_035632195.1 Vicinamibacterales bacterium | reverse complement strand
GCGGCAACAGCGGTGTGTACCTGGCCTGGACCGGCAGCGGCGGGTACGAGCTGCAGATCATGGATTCGTACAACAACGAGACGTACGTCAACGGGCAGGCGGCGAGCGTGTACAAACAGTTCCCGCCGCTCGTCAACGCGATGCGCAAGCCCGGCGAGTGGCAGGTCTATGACGTCGTCTGGACGGCGCCGCAGTTCGCAGCCGACGGCTCGCTCAAGGCGCCAGCGTACGTGACGGCATTTCACAACGGCGTGCTCGTGCAGAATCACGTCGCGCTCGCCGGCGTCACCCTCAACACAGGCAAGCCGTTCTACAAGGCGCACGGCCCCGCGCCGATCCTTCTGCAGGCGCACGGCGACCCCAGTCCGCCAATCAGCTTCCGGAATATCTGGGTACGCGAGCTTTGACGTCACCGGAGCACGAGCCTTCAGGCGAGCGCCGTTCGCTCGGCTAAAGCCTCGCGCTCCGCTGTGTCATTTCGTCTTTTCAACGACCAACATCGAAAACGTGTCGCCGATGACCGGCGCGCGGCCGCGGCCGGCCGGCGGCGGACCGAACTTCGCGGCCGCCAGAAACAGCCGGTGCGTCGTCGGGTCCAGTCCCATGTTGCGAGAGCCCTGCTGCGTGGTCACGGTCTCGACGACCTGGTAGGCGTCGGGCGTGTCCTGATGGATGACGGTCAGCGTGCCGTCGGCGTTGGACGCGAACGCGTCGCCTGTCGCGGCGTCGTATGACGCGCCGTCCACGCCCTGTCCGATTGGCAGCGTCGTAATGATCCTGCAGTTCTGATAGTCGGACACCGCCATCACGCCGCTGCGGCAGCCGCTGAACAGACGATGGTGCGCAGTGTCGATCGCCATCGAGACCGGGTTCTTGCACGGCGCGGTCTGCCATCGCTTCGACACGGTCGCCGACTTGGCGTCGATCTCGACCACCTCTCCGTTGTCGGTCAGGTTTGCGTAGACCTTGCCGTCCCCCGCCGACGCGCCGTACTCCGGCTTGCCGCCGAGCGGGATGTTCGTCACCAGCTTCCCTGCTGAGTCGATGACGGTCGACGAATGCGCGTCGCCGTTGAAGGTGAAGACGCGGTCGGATGCGGGGTCGTAGATGACGGCATCCGCGTCCTCGGCCGCGGGAATCCGTCCGAGCGTCTTGTACGTCTTCAGGTCGAACATCACGACGTCGCGCGAATTGCCGGACGTCGCGAAGCCATGGCCCGACTTCGTCGCGATGGCCGTCCCATGCGCGCCGTCGATGCCCGTCACCTCGCCGATCAGCTTGCCGCTGTTCTCGTCGACGACCATCACCCGGTTCTGACGCCCGACGAAGACGCGGTGATTCGGCGGGTCGGTGACGACGTAGTCCCAGCCGCCCTCGCCGCCGAGCACGTACGTATGCGTAATGCGATAACCGGACGACGATGCCTGCGCGACGAGCAACGCGAGAATCAGAATCCGCATACGTTCCTTTCACGTGTAGGGCGGCCCTTCAGGGCCGCCTTCGGTCGCGGCGGCGGGCCTGAAGGCCTGCCCTGCATTAGCGTTCGAGAAAGTACTGCATTGCCGGTGTCACGATGAGCGAGAGCAGCATCGAAATGAGAATCCCGCCGACGACGGCGATGGCGAGCGGCTGCAGCATCTGCGACCCCGAGCCGATGGCGAGCGCCAGCGGCAGCATGCCAGCGACCGCCGCCAGCGCGGTCATCACGATTGGCCGAAGCCGGCGCCGCCCCGCCTGGATGATCGACTCCTCCGCCGAGAAGCCGACCGATCGGAACTTCTCGTTGGCGTCGAGCAGCAGGATGCCGTTCTTCGCGACGATGCCGACCACCATGATCAGGCCCATGAACGACGACACGTTGAACGTCGTCCGCGTGACGAGCAGCGCGAAGAACACGCCGGACGTCGACAGAATCGCCGACGAGAGGATGGCGACCGGCGGCGTGAACGATCGGAACTCGAACAGCAGCACGAGGAAGATCAGCACGACGGCGAGCCCGAGGACGGTCGTCAGGTCGCGGAACGACTTCTGCTGCTCCTTGTAGGTGCCGCCGTACTCGACGCGGATCGACGGCGGCAGCTTCAGGTCGGCGACCGTCTTCTGAACGGCGGCGATGCCGGTGCCCATGTCGACGCCCTCGAGGCGCGCGGTCACCTCGACCAGGCGCTGCAGGTTCTCGCGGATCACTTCGGTCTGTCCCGGCAGCTCGTCGATCGTCGTCAGCGACCCGAGCGTCGCGGTCGTCCCCTGCGAGCTGACGAGCATCGTGCTGCTCATCGACTCCAGCGACTCGCGCGCGGATGCCGGGAAGCGCACCCGCAGCGTATAGGTCTTGTCCTCGATCAGCACCGGAGCGCTTGCAGGCTCGCCCTCGACCATCGCGACCGTGACGGTGCCGAGCTCCTCGGGCGTGAACCCGGCGCGGTCCACGGCTTCGTCGTTGACGGTGAAGCGCACGGCCGGTCCGGACGTCGTTTTCTCGATGCCGTCCTCGACATCGACGATCGGCGTCTTCCCGCCGATCTTCACTTTCCCGAGCGCATCGGCGACCTGCGGCGCCCACGTGCTCAACAGTTCCGGGTCCGGCGCGAAGAGCTTGACGACGACCGGCTCGGGCGCGCCGGTGAGGTCGCCGATCATGTCCTGCAGCGTCTGCGTGAACTCGACGTCCAGCCCGGGCAACGACCTGGTGACCTTGGCCCGCACCTCGCCCATCACCTCTTCGACGCCGCGCCGCCGGCCGCCCTTGAGCATCACCGAAATGTCTCCGGTATTCGGCTCCGTCACGGCAGCGAGCCCGAGCTGCAGGCCGGTTCGCCGCGACGTGCTCGCAACCTCCGGCGTAGCGTGCAGAATCGTTTCGACACTCCGAAGCACGCGGTTGGTTTCCTGCAGCGAGCTGCCGGGCGGCATCACGTAGTCGAGCGTGAATCCGCCTTCGTCGAACTGCGGGAGCAGATCGCTGCCGAGGGCGTTGTAGCAGAAGTACGAGACGACGATGAGGACCATCGCCAGGCCGACGAGCACGAACGGATGCTTCAGCGCGCGGCGCATCGACCGCTCGTAGAAGACGAGCACGCGCCCGAACACCCCGCCCGACAGAGACGCTTCTTCCGCTGCCATCATGCGGCGAATCTCGACGGCGTGCGGATCGTCCTCGTGCCCGGGCGCGGGCGGTGGCGGCGCATGCATCACCACGGTCGGCGCGTCGGCGGCCTTCCGTCCGCGTCCAATCAGCATCGAGCCGAGGTTGGTCGTCCACACCAGCGCGAGCGCGAGCGAGGTCAGGAGCGACACGCTCATCGCGATCGCCAGCGCGCTGAAGACCGTTCCGGTGACGCCGGTGATCGAGATGAGCGGCAGGAAGACGACGATCGGCGTCAGCGTCGACCCCACCAGGGGGACCGCGAGCTCCTTCAGCGCGCTCGCGGTCGCCGCGAGCCGTCCTTCGCCGCCGTCGCGGTGCAGCACGATGTTCTCGACGACCACGATGGCATCGTCGATGACGAGGCCCACGGCAGCCGCCAGGCCTCCGAGCGTCATCAGGTTGAAGCTCTGCCCGAGCATTTTCATCACGATGAACGTGACGACCATCGTGACGGGGACGACGAGGCCGGTGCTGACGGCTGCGCCCCACTCCCGCAGAAACAGCCAGATCATGATCCCCGCGAGGAAGAGACCGATGACGATGGCGTCGCGGACGCTCTTGATCGAGTCCTGCACGATCCCCGACTGGTCGTAGAACGGCCGCATGTCGACGCCGGACGGCAGCCCCGGCTTGATGGCCGCCATCTCCTGGTGCACTTCGTCCGCCACCTGCACCGTGTTGCTGTCCGGCTGCCGGTTGACGCTGAGCAGCAGCGCCGGCTTGCCGTTCGCGCTGACGACGGTATAGACCGGCTCGACGGCCTGCTCGACGGAGCCGATGTCGCCGACGTGGATCGGCACGTTGTTCACGTGCTTGATCACCATCGCGCCGACGTCTTCGGGGCCGTGCGCCTGCCCGGTCACGAGGCCGAGAAACAGCTGGTGATTGCGGTTGAGCAGTCCCGGCGAGTCGACGATGTTCGTCTTGTTGATCGCGCCGACGACGTCCGCGATCGACGTCTTCGCGCGCAGCATCCGCGCCGGGTCGACGACGACGTGGTACTCGGGGCGCTGGCCGCCCTGAATCAGGACGCTCGCCACGCCCGGCAGCGAGTTCAGCCGCGGCTTGATCTCGTACGTCGCGAGCTCCCACAGGTCCTTCTGCGGCACGACGTCCGACGTCAGGCTGTAGCCGATGATGGGAAAGCTCGCGAAGTCGCTGCGCTGCGTGTCGATCTGCGCCGTCGACGGCAGGCTGCTCTGCACGCGCGACACCGCCGCGTTGACCATCTGCAGCGTCGTGATCATGTCGACGCGCCAGTCGAAGAACAGATCGATTTCCGCGGAGCCGCGGCTCGTGATCGACCGCACGTCCTCCAGCCCGGGCACGGCGCGCACGGCCTGCTCGATGGGACGCGTGATCGCGACTTCCATCTGCTCGATTGGCATGACGCCGTTGTCCACGCCGATGACAATGCGCGGAAAGTTGGTCTGCGGGAAGACGGCGACCGGCAGCGTCAACGCCTCGTAGACGCCGACGACCGTCAGTATGCAGATCAGAAAGATGATCGACTTGGAGTGGCGGGCAAACCAGTAGTGATCCGGCTGCTCGCCGCCCCCAGGGCCACCAGGGACAGGCGTCGCCATCGCTTAGGTTTCTTCCGGCTCTTCGTCTTCTTTGGCCGGAGCAATCTGGACTTTCGTTTTCTGCAGGACCTCGGTGTCGAGCTTGAACAGCTCGAACGCGCCGGTGGTGGCGACGCGCTGTCCGTTGGTCAGGCCGTCGTTGATCTCCGCCATGCCGCCGTCGCGGATGCCGACCTGAACCTTCCGAAGGTGCGGCTTGTTGTCGTTGTCGATCACGATCGCGTAGGTCGCGCCCTGCGGGCTCGTGAGCACCGCCTTGGCCGGGATCACGAGCGCGTTCGGCACCGTCTTCGCGATCATCTCGACCTTGATGCTGGTGCCGGGCCGCAGCTTGCCGTCGGCGTTGTCGGCCTCGACCCACACTTCGACGGTGGTGTTCGTCGCGTCGACGGCGGGGCTGATCTGCGTCACCTTCGCGTCAATCGGCGCGCCCTTTGGACCGATGAGGTTTGCCGGGTCGCCGACCTTCAGCTCCGCCGCGTCGGCCTGCGAGATGTGCGTGCGCGCGATGATCTTCGAGACGTCCATCACCGTGACGACGGGCTGTCCGCCGGCCGGCATCTCGCCCGGGTAGTACGGCAGATCGGTGACGACGCCGGCGATCGGGCTGGTGATGCGCGAGTACGAGAGCTGCGCCTGCGCCGACGCGTCGTGGCCTTTCGCCTGCTCGCGCGCCGCGGTCGCCGCTTTCAGCTCCTGGTCGCGCGCGAAGCCCTGGAGGTCGTCGGCCTTCTTGCGGGCGGTTTCGTACGCACCGCGCGCCTGGCTGAGCGCGGCCTGGGCGTCGTTGACGTCCTTCTGAGCGACCGCGCCCTCGCGATACAGGCGCGTGCGGCTGTCGAAGACGGCCTGCGCGGCGTCGAGCGCGTCCTTCGCGGCCTTCGCGTCGAGCTCCGCCTTCTGCACTTCCTGCGGCACCGTCGCCTTCGCCGTCGTCTGGTAATTCGCTTCGGCCAGGTCGAACGCCGCGCGGCTCTCGGCGGCGGCGCCGGCCAGGTCCGAGTTCTCGAGCTCGAGGAGCAGCTGCCCCGCGCGGACCTTCGCGCCGCGCTGGACGTCGTTTCGCTTGATGGGCGCGGTGACCTTCGGGACGATGGCCGCCTGCTGGCGCGGGTACAGCAGTCCGTCGGCACGGATCGTCCGCTGGATCTGCGACAGCAGCACCGGCGCGACGTCGACCGTCACGACCGGCGCCTGTTCTTCTTCCTTTCCCCGGTGGCACGCCGTCGACGCAAGCAGCGCCAGAACGACGGCGCTCGCTTGAAGGCTCGCGCTCCTTCGTCTCGCCACGACCGGAGCGCGCCAAGCGGGGGCCGGAGCGCGAGGCTTTAGCCGAGCGACGATAGCTCTCATCAGAAGCTTCCTGTCACCGTTTGCAGCTCTGCAAGCGCCAGACGATACCGCGCGCCGGCATCGTCGACGGCGTTCCGCGCCTGGACGAGCGTGTTCTGGGCATCGACGACTTCGAGCGCCGTCGATTCGCCGGCCTGATAGCGGAGATTGATGAGGCGCAGGCTCTCGGCGGCGAGCTCGGCGACGCGCTGCAGGTTGTCGACGGCGGACTTCGCGGTCAGCGCCTCGTTGTACATGCCGTACAAATTGCTCATCAGCTGACGCTGGCTTTGCGAAAGCGCAACCCGCGCCTGCCGCGCGCGCGATTCGCTCTGGTGGAGCTTACTCCGAAGGCCGCCCCAGTCCCAGACCGGTACGGACAGGTTGAGTGTGACGAAGTAGCCGGGCGTCGGCTGCGGTCCGAGTTCCGTCTGTGCCGCCGGAATCGCGTGCAGAGCGAACTCGTTTGCCTCGATGCCGTAGACGGCGTCGACGACGAAGCTCGGATACATCGCGTTGCGCGAGACCCGGGTGTCCTGTTCCGCCGCCCGCAACGCTTCCGACGCGGCGCGGACGTCCGGATTGTCCCGCTCCGCCATCGCCCGCACGTCGGCGAACGGCGGCAGCGCCGGCGCGCCGAGGATATCGTCGACGACGGTGAAGTTCTCGTCGAGCGTCGGCGACAGCATGACCGCGAGCGCGAGCCGGGCCGCATCGATCGCCAGCGTCGCCTCCCGGAACGCCTGCTGCTGCTGTCGCGACTGAATGTCCGCCTTGATGACGTCGCTGCGGGCGACCTGGCCGAGCCGTTCCTGCTGCTGCGTGATCTCGAGGAAGCGCGCCGCCTGCTGGGCGGCCTGCTGCGCCGTCGCGTACTTCCGCTCGGCGCTGACGAGCGCGTAGTAGTTCTTCGTCACCGTGACGACAAGTCCGCGCGCCGCCACTTCAAGCTTCGCTCGCGCGACCGCCTCGCTCGCCTGCGCCTTGCGGAGCGGCGCCAGCGTCATGGTGTTCGCGGACAGCTCCTGGTGCGCGACGCCCCACTCGCGGTACATCTTCACGCCGTCGAGCGACACGAAGCGCCCGGTCGGCAGCCCGCCCGGCGAGTTGCCGAGGAACTGCGTCGTCTCGGTGATCGTCGGAAGCAGGGCTGCGCGCGCCTGCACGCGGTCCTGGCGCGCCGAATCGGCGTCGGCGACGCTCGACTGGAACGTCAGGTCGTTCTGCTTCGCGCGCTGCAGCGCCTCGGCAAGCGTGATGACGGCCGGCGCGCCGGCCG
>DASQHH010000338.1:0-1751 GCA_035632195.1 Vicinamibacterales bacterium | reverse complement strand
CCAGCACGCCTCGATGGCGATCTATAACGCGTACGCCGACCGCGTTCCCGTCTACGTCGTGCTCGGTAACATCCTTGACGCCACCTTCCGGCGCAGCGTCGTCGAGTGGACCCACAGCGTGCAGGACGCGGCGTCCATGGTCCGCGACTACACGAAGTGGGACGATGCGCCGGTGTCGCTCGGACACTTTGCCTCGTCGGCGGTGCGCGCCTACAAGATCGCGATGACGCCCGCGATGGGACCGGTCGTGCTCGTCGCCGACGCCACGCTGCAGGAGGAGCCGATTCCGGAGGATGAGCGCGGCCGGCTGCGGGTCCCGAAGCTGTCGTCGATCGCGCCTCCCGCCGCGGACCCGAATGCGATCAACGCTGTTGCACGGATGCTCGTCGCCGCCGAGCATCCGGTCATCGTCGCCGGCCGCCTGGCGCGTACGCCGCGCGGGATCGATCTGCTCGTCGAGCTCGCGGAGCTGCTGCAGGCCCCGGTACATGACCGGCCGTTCCGCTTCCGCATGAACTTTCCGACGCGTCACCCGCTGTACGGGGCAGGCGCCATCGCGGACGGCGACGTCGTCCTCGGCCTCGAGGTCAGCGATTTCTGGCAGGCGACGCACACCCAGACGCCCGTGAACCGCACCGGCATGGAGTCGCGGCCATCGACGAAGGCCGGCGCGAAGCTCGTCACGATTTCGTCCGCAGACCTCGTGTCGAAGAGCAACTACCAGGATCTCGGACCGTATCCCGACGTCGATCTCGCCGTCGCCGCGGACGCCGAGGCCAGCCTGCCCGCGCTCATCGAGGCATGCCGCAGGCTCGTTACGGCCGATCGCGCCCGGCTGTTCGACGAGCGTGGACGCCGGTTGGCGGCGGCATCGGCAAAAGCGGCACAGACGTCGCTCGAGGAGGCCGCCTGGGGCTGGGACGCCAGTCCGATCACGACGGCGCGGCTGTCGGCCGAGATCTGGGACGCGGTGAAAGACGAAGACTGGTCGCTGGTCAGCGACGTGACGTTTCTCAGCTTCTGGCCGACGCGGCTCTGGAACTTCGAGAAGCCCTACCACTACATCGGCGGCCAGGGCGCGTACGGCATCGGGTACGGCGCGCCTGCGGCGGTCGGCGCCGCGCTCGCGAACCGGAAGCACGGGCGCTTGACAGTGAACATCCAGTGCGATGGCGATCTCAACTACGCGCCCGGCGTGCTGTGGACCGCGGTCCATCACCGGATACCGCTGTTGACGATCATGCACAACAACCGCGCCTACCATCAGGAGCGCATGTACGTGCACGACATGGCGGCACGCGCGGAGCGCGGCATCGACCGGTCGGGCATCGGCACGGCGATCACCGACCCGAACATCGACTACGCGACCCTCGCGAAGGCGTACGGGATGTACGGCGCCGGCCCGATCGAGAATCCCAAGGATCTCGGACCCGCGATCCGCAAAGCGCTCGAGGTCGTGAAGAAAGGCGAGCCGGCGCTCGTCGACGTCGTCACGCAGCCGCGATGAAGAAGATACTGGTCGTTGCGCTGCTCGTGTTCGGTGTCCGGGGATTCGGCCGGGCGGAACAAACCGTCGACGCCGCGAACGGGAAGCGGCTCTTCGAGCGAGACGGCTGTTACGAATGCCACGGCTACGCCGGCGAGGGCGGCCGCGACGGCGCCCGCCTCGCGCAGACGACCATGCCGGCGCCGGCGTTCGTGCGGTACGTCAGACGTCCGTCCGGTGCCATCCCGGCGTTCACCCAGAAACT
>DASQHH010000337.1:0-3961 GCA_035632195.1 Vicinamibacterales bacterium | reverse complement strand
TTGACCTGCCCCACCCGCCCCACCCGCCCTACCTGCCCCTCCCGGCCCGCCTCCGCGTCCGCCTCGTCCGGCCGGCGCCGCACCCTCGAACGTGCGCACGACCTGGCCTTTGTCATCGAGGATCTCGAGCGGCATCTTCTGCGGCGCCTTCTTCAGCCAGTAATCGATCCGCGCGGGCTCCCCGTTGCGGATGGCTTCACCCGGTTTGAAGAGATATCCGTCCGCCGCCGTCGTCGCTTCGGCGCCGTACTGGCGCAGCGGCGACAGATCGTCGAGCACGTAGAAGCCGCGGCCGTGCGTCGCGATCGCGAGATCGTTGGCTTCGACCCAGATGTCAGACACCTGCGTGTCCGGCAGCCCCGTGGTCAGCGGACGCCAGTGGTCGCCGTCGTCCATCGAGAAGTAGAAGCCGTGCTCGGTGCCGGCGTAGAGCAGCCCGCGGCGCACGCGATCTTCGCGCACCGAGCTCGCGTAGTCGTTCGCCGCGATGCCCGCCACAATCTTCGTCCACGTGCGGCCGAAGTCGTGCGTGCGGAAGATGTACGGCGCGAAATCTTCGAGCAGCGGCTTCTTGACCGAGACGTACGCCGTTCCGGCGTCGAACGACGACGCGTCGATCTGGCTGACGCGTCCGAGATCCGGCATGTCCTTCGGCGTCACGTTTGCCCACGACTTTCCGCCGTCGCGCGTCACGCTGACGACGCCGTCGTCGCTGCCCGCCCAGATGACGTTGACGTCGGTCTTGCCCGGCGCGAGCGAGAAGACGGTCGCGTAGATTTCCGGGCTGTTCATGTCGTGCGTGATCGGCCCGCCCGAGTCCTGCATCGTCTTCGGATCGTGGCGCGTGAGGTCGCCGCTGATCTTTTCCCAGTTCTGGCCGCCGTCGGTCGTCTTCCAGACGTGCTGCGAGCAGGTGTAGAGGACGTTCGGATCGACGGGCGAGAAGATGATCGGATACGTCCACTGCCAGCGTTCGACGACGGTCGCGGAGTTCTCGCCGGAGAAGCAGCGCGGATACGCGCCGACTTCCTTCAGCTCGCCCGTGTGATGGTTGTAGCGCGTGAGGAACGAGCCGTTGTTCGCGCCGGCGTAGAAGACGTCCGGATCCTTCGGGTCGGGCGCGATGTAACCGGGCTCGCCGCCGCCAACTTCGTAGAACGCCGCGCCGCGGCCGCCGCCACCGCCGCCGCCGCGCCCCACCTGACCGCTGGGCACGCACAGCGTGGAGTTGTCCTGCTGCGCGCCGCAGACGTGGAAGGGCACGTGCTTCGTCGTGATGACGTGGTAGAACTGCTCGGTCGGGTAGTCCTCCGCCGTCCACGCCCGCTGCGCCGACGCGACGTTATAGGTAATCGCGCCGCCGCCGTCGTTCCCGAGCATCACGTGATTGGAATCGTCCGGATCGATCCAGAGATCGTGGTTGTCGCCGTGCGTCACCTGGCCGATCTGGCCGAGCGTCTTGCCGGCATCGGTCGAGCGGAACGCGCTCGTGTTCAACGCGTAGACCGTGTCCTTGTTGTTCGGATCGGCGAACACGTGCGTGTAGTAGAACGCGCGCTGCCGGATGCTCCGCGCCGCGTTCGCCAGCTTCCACGTCGCGCCGGCATCGTCGCTGAGGAAGAGGCCGCCGTTGTCGTTCTCGATGAGCGCGAAGACGCGGTTGCTGTCGGCGCCGGAGATCGCGATGCTCATCTTGCCGTAGAGCCCCTGCGGCAGGCCGCCGGTCTTCGTGATCTCCGTCCAGTGCTCGCCGCCGTCGGTCGATTTGAAGATCCCGCTGCCCGGTCCGCCGCTCGCCATCTGGTACTCGACGCGGTACGCCTCCCACAGCGCCGCGAACATCACGTTCGGGTTCTTGCGATCGATCTCGACGTCGACCGCGCCGGTGCGGTCGTTGCGGAACAGCTTCCGCTGCCACGTCTTTCCGCCGTCCGTGCTCTTGTAGAGGCCCCGCTCGTTGCTCGGTGCGCCGTACTTGCCGAAGTCCGCAACGAAGACGATATTCGGATCCGTCGGATGGACGCGAATCTTGGAGATGGCGTCCGAGTCGCCGAAGCCGATGTGCGCCCACGTCTTGCCCGCGTCGGTCGACTTGTACACGCCGTCTCCCGGCATGATGTTGCCGCGGATGCACGCCTCGCCTGTGCCGATGTAGACGACGTCAGGGTTTGATTCGGACACCGCGACGGCGCCGACGGACGAGGTCTTGATCTGACCGTCGGTGACGGGATTCCACGACAGACCGCCGTCGACCGTCTTCCACAGTCCGCCGCCGACGGCGCCGAAGTAGGCCTCGAGGCGCCGTCCCTTCACGCCCGACACGGCGATCGACCGGCCGCCGCGCAGCGGACCGATGCTGCGCCAGCGGTAGGCGCTGACGATCGCGTTATCGATGTCGCCCGCGGCCTGCGGCGCCGGCTGCGCCGTCTCGGAAGCGCGCATATGAAGGCCCGCGGACGCGAGCAGGACTGTTGTGCAGATGAAAAATGTGATCCGATTGAACATGGCCGGAGTTATATCATCCAAGCCGCCTTGATTTCGAGAAGGGAACTGATCGTCGGCGCAGCGGTTGCGCTGGGGCGCCGGGCCGATTCTGACGCGTCAAGTCCGGAACCCGAGGCTTCAGGCGAGCGACCTTCGGCCTCTCAGCCCGCGACGCGAGTCAACTTCTCCGTTCCCCGCGGCGCGTGCGACTGCCACACGCACGTCTTCGGCGATCCGCGCGCGTTTCCCTTTGCCGCCGGCCGGACGTACACGCCCGAGCTGGCCTCCGTCGCCGAACTGCGAGCGCTCCATCGCGCGCTGCACATGGACCGCGTCGTCGTCGTGCAGCCCAGCGTCTACGGGAGCGACAACACGTGCACGATGGACGCCGTCCGCCAGCTCGGCGATCGCGCGCGCGGCGTCGGCGTGATCGACGATGCCACCACGGACGGCACGCTCGATTCGATGCATCGCGGCGGCATCCGCGGCATCCGCCTCAACCTGGAGACGTTCGGGCAGACCGATCCTGACGCGGCCCGGACGCGGCTGCGCGAGGCGATCGCGCGCATCAGCGGCCGCGGCTGGCACGTGCAGGTCTATACGCGGCTGTCGATCATCGAGGCGCTCGGCGACGACATCCGGCAGAGCAGCGTCCCGATCGTCGTCGATCATTTCGGCAGCGCGGATGCGTCGATGGGAATCGCGCAGCCGGGATTCCAGACGCTCGTGGGCCTCGTGCAGTCCGGAAGGGTGTACGTGAAGATTTCGGGCGCGTACCGATGCTCCGTGAATGGACCGGACTACGCGGACGTTGCGCCGTTCGCCCGGGCGCTCGTGTCGGCCAATCCCGATCGCGTCGTGTGGGGCACCGACTGGCCGCATCCCGATTCATCGCGCGTCGCCGGCCGGACGGCGACGGACATGGCGCCGCTGCTGCCAATCGACGACGGGCGTCTGCTCAATCAGCTGGCGGTGTGGGTACCCGACGCGGCGACGCGCCGCCGCATCCTCGTCGACAATCCGCGGAGGCTCTATGCGTTTTGACATCGCGGCTGCGCTCGTGCTGACGCTGACTGCGGCCGTTGGGGCGCAGCGGTCGACCCCCGCCGTCGAAAGAGAGATCCGCGCGCTCGAGGACCAGTGGAACGACGCGCGCGCACATGCGGACGTTGCCGCGCTCGATCGCCTGCTCGCCGACGGGTGGACCGTCGTTCACGGCGACGGCACGATGAATACGAAAGCGGAATACCTGGCGGACCTCAAGTCCGGCGCGCGGAAGTTCAACGGCGGCGTCACCGTCGGCAACTTCGCCGTCCGCGTGTACGGTGACACGGCCGTCGCATCAGGCACCAGCGAATCGACAGTGACGATCAACGGCAAGCCGCAAGGCGGATCGCTGCGCTTCACGCGCGTCTATGTCCGCCGCGACGGACGCTGGGTCATGATCGCGACGCACGCGACGCAGCGACGCTAGCGC
>DASQHH010000336.1:0-2526 GCA_035632195.1 Vicinamibacterales bacterium | reverse complement strand
GTCCGATGCGACGACCAGAAGACCAGCAAGTCAGTCATGGCATCGCGTCGAACAGGCGCCGGACGCGGGCATCCTGCGACGAAGAGACCGCCGACGGCGAATCGCACACGATCAACCGGCCCTCGTCGATGACGCCGACGCGGTCGCCGAGCGCGAACGCTTCGGCCATGTCGTGCGTAACGATCAGGACCGTCTTGCGCACGCGGGACTGGATGCGTCGGAACTCGCCGTGCAGCTCCGCCCGCGTCACCGGATCGAGAGCGCCGAACGGTTCGTCCATCAGCAGCAGCGGCGGATCGGACGCGAGCGCGCGCGCCACGCCGACTCGCTGGCGCTGCCCGCCGGAGAGCTCATCGGGCCAGCGCGCCGCGAAATCGCGGGCTGGCAAGCCGACGAGGTCGAGCAGCTCGCGCGCACGCGCGGCCGTCCGCGCCGCATCCCACCGCTCGAGCCGTGGCACGATCGACACGTTGTCGGCGACCGTCATGTGCGGAAAGAGTCCGACGTCCTGCAGCACGTAGCCGGTGCGCCGCCGCAGCCGGATAGGATCCCACTCGCGCGTGTCGCGGCCGTCGACGCGGACCGCACCCGACTGCGGGAGCAGGAGACGGTTGACGAGCCTGAGCAGCGTGCTCTTGCCGGCGCCGCTTCGGCCGACGAGTGCGATGACCTCGCCCGTGGCAACGTTCATCGAGAAACGGTCGAGGATCGATGCTCCGTCGCGCGCGAACGTCACGTCGCGGAACTCGAGCGCGGAATCCGGCATCGCGCATGCGACGGTACCACGTTGGCACCCACGGACCAAGATTTAGAACCGCACGTAGAGCGACGCAGCAAGCGCGGGCGAGAGATGCGCACGGCCATCGACGTTCACGCCTGCCGCGCGCACGACCGCCCTCCCCTCACCGCGGACTCCAATCGCTTTCAGGCGCGCGCCGGAACGCGAGCCGAGCTCGTACTTGATTCCGGCCCCGGCCTCGTACAGCTGTCCTGACTCGAGCAGCGTTCCCCCCTCGTGCACCTGGCGCACGTACTGCGCGCCGCCGGCCACGAAGGGCATCCAGCGCGGCCGACGCCGGAGCGGCGGCAGCTTCCACACAAGGGCTGCCCCCACGGTGAACTGCTGGACCCATTCGTCGGATGTGAACGGCCCCAGGCCGGCTTCCGAGTCCGACGTCACCTTCGCGACCAGGTGGGGGCCGGCGTACGAGCCGGTCGCCTCGACATCGAATCGCTCCGTCAGACGCAGCCCGAAGCGTCCTTCAACGCCGGTCGCCGCGTCGAGCGTTGTCGCCGTGACGAACAAGGGAACCGCCTGTCCGGCCGCATTCGTCTCGTCGGCGGGTCGGGCCCCGAACGAAGCGGATCCCATCCACAGCGGGCCGATGCCGATTTCGAATCGTCCCTGCTCCGCCGCTTCCGCTCGCGCAGGGACGGCGGCCACAGCGATCGCGAGCGAGATAATCAGGGCGCGGATCACTTCGGCGTTACCGGAATGATGATGATGCCGCTGTCGCCGCCGCGCGGAACGACGACCAGCTTGTTGTAGAAGGTCACCCGGAAACCGAGATCGACGTCCTCCGGGTGGTCGAAGAAGCTGTCGAGGTCGGCATCGTCGATCGGTTCGACGCGCAGCAGGTGCGGGCCGGGCGACAGCCCCCCGATCGAGAAATCTCCGGCGCCCGTCAGCGTCAGACCACCGACCATCGTGCCGTTCGCGAGGTCGTATGCGACGACGTGCGCGCCGAACGACGGCGTACCGGCGTCGATCACCTTTCCCGAAATGCTGCCGGTGACGCTCTCGAAATCGCCCGCGGGATAGATGTCCGAAATGCCTGCGATGTCGTCCGCCTTCAGGCTCCGGGCTTCGATGCTGCCGCGCGCGTACGCGATCGGGAACATGACCGCTTCGGCGGAGATGACGGCCCGGCCGGTGTCCGACAGCTGGGTTTCGCCGAGGGCGGAGTGGCCAAGTCCGCTGAAGTGCCCGATCTCGTGCGTGGCGATGCTTTCGAGATCGAACTTGCCGCTGTCACCATTGGGCGCGACCGACCATGGAAACGTCGAATTGAAGAAGATGTCGGATTCGAGCAGCGTGCCGTTCGTGTCGTCCACCATGAAGCTCGTCGAGGCGAGCACCCGATCGAGCTCGGGGTGGCTGACGAAGCCGAGCGTCGACTGGCCATCGTCTTCGCCCGGCTGCGCGGAGGTGACGCCGATGAACTGATACGCGATCGTCGCGGTCGGTACCGCCTCCCACCGTGCGAACGATCGAGCAATCGCGGCCTGGAAGTCCGACGCGCTGACGCCAGGCACCGCCGCCGACGTAACGAAGTACCGCGGCGTCTGTGCCCACTTCAGTGTGACAGTGCGTCCGTCGCTCGTTTGTGCCCCAAACTTGGTGTACGCATACGCGAAATGGCACTGACCGGCGACGAGCGCGAAGACGAGGGCGCGCCTCACTTCGAGCTCGCCGCGAGCGATCGAACGCGTGCTTCGAAGTCGGCAAGCGGCGCGGGCAGACGC
>DASQHH010000335.1:0-7680 GCA_035632195.1 Vicinamibacterales bacterium | reverse complement strand
CATCAGTCCGCCCAGCACAGGATAGTGCAGGGCGGAGCGAAACCCGCGGGCGCGCATGAGGTCCGCGACGCGCGCGGCGCCCGGGTACTGCCGGATGGACGCGGGGATGTAGCGGTACGTGTCCGGGTCGCCGTGCAGGATGAAACCCATCGTCCCGCCGACCGCCGTCAGATAGGTCAGATACAGCGAACGGATGACGGCGTTCGACGGCCTGTCGAAGTCGAGCGAGAGAAGGCGGCCGCCGGGACGCAGAACGCGTCGGATTTCGTCGATGGAGGCGGTCAGATCCGGAACGTTGCGCAGCCCGTAGCCGGTCGTGACGAGATCGAACGTCGCGTCACCGAACGGCAGCGAGCACATGTCGCCGACCAGAAAGGCGGGACGGGCAGGATGCGTAGGATCGGAGGGAGACTCGATCTTGCCGCGCGCGATCTCGATCATGCGCGCCGTGATGTCGAGGCCGACGACGCGGGCGCCGCGGGACGCGAGCGCGAACGCGATGTCGCCGGTTCCGGTGGCGAGATCGAGCGCGCGCATTCCGGTGCGGGGCGCCGCCGCATCCACGACGCGGCGCTTCCAGCGGCGATCCTGTCCGTACGACAGCACGACGGTGATGAAGTCGTAGCGATCCGCGATCGTCGCGAACAGCCGTCGCACGTACCGCCCCTTGCGGTCGGCGGTCGAGAGCTCTTCGCCCAGCGGCATTACGGCGATAATAGCCGGGCATGCTTCCGTCGAGCACGGTCGAGAATTATCTGAAGGCGATCTACCACGGGCAGACCGCGCTCGACAGCGACGACCGCCTCGTGTCGATGGGCCAGGTTGCCGCCGCCCTGCGCGTCACGCCAGGCACGGCAACGACGATGATCAAGGCCCTTGCGGAGTCCGGCCTTGCCGAGTACGAGCCGTACACCGGCGTTCGGCTGACCGCCGCGGGCGAGCGGCTCGCCGGGCTCGTTCTTCGCCGGCACCGGCTCGTCGAACTGTTCCTCGTGCAGGTGATGGGCATGAGCTGGGCGGACGTCCACGACGACGCCGAGCAGCTCGAACACGTCGTGTCCGACCGGCTGATCGATCGCATCGACGAAATGCTCGGACGCCCGACGACCGACCCGCACGGCGATCCCATCCCGACCGCCGAGGGCGCGCTGCCGCGTCAACGTCTCGACAATCTGTTGACGTGTCCGCTCGGCACGCCGCTGAAGGTCACGCGCGTCGCCGATCAGGATCCGTCGTTTCTGCGCTTCATCGAACACAACCATCTCAAGCCGGGCCAGCCGGTCGAAGTCGAAGCCCGCGATGCCGCCGCAGACGCCGTCAAGCTGCGCGGCGAGGCGGGGACCATCACGATCGGCGCGCGCGCCGCATCGAAGCTGCTCGTCGAGCTCGCCGGGTGACGAGGCGCGTCGCGGCGCTCCTGCTGCTCGTGGCGGTTCCGCCGGCAGGCGCCCAGGAGCCGCAGGCGATCGAACCGGATCGTCCGGACGTCACCAACGGCACGCACATCGTCGACACCGGTCTCCTGCAGATTGAGCTCGGCGGCATCCTGACGCAGAGCGAGCCGGGCCAGAGCGGTTTCGGGTCGCCGTTCACTGCCAGGCTCGGCGTGAGCGAGTGGCTCGAGGTGCGGTTCGGCGCCGACGGATTCGTGACGCAGAGCGACGAGAGCGGCATGGCGAGCGGGTTCGGCAACGTCCAGCTCGGTGCGAAGCTGCGCCTGTGGGCCGACCCGGGCGGTCTCCCGGTGCTCTCGATTCTGCCGCAGGTCAATCTGCCGACCGCGGACTCGGCAAAGGGACTGGGCTCAGGACTGACGGACTTCACGGTCGCGCTGTTGACCGGCACCGATATCGGCCGGCACGGGCACGTCGACGCGAACTACGGCATCGGCGTGATCGGCAGCGGCGATGCCGGCACCCACTTTCTCCAGCACCTCGTGTCGGTGTCGGCCAGCTATGCGTTGACCGACAACTGGAACCCGTACTTCGAAACGTTCTGGTTCTCGCGCGTCGACGCCGGCGGCCGCTCCGCAACCTCCATCGACGCGGGCGCGATCTACCAGATCGGCACCCGCTACGCGCTCGATGGAGGCGCGCAGTTCGGTCTCACCGACAACGCGCCGCGCGTCGCCGTCTTCGGGGGCGTCTCCGTGATCGTCGGCGACGTTCTCGGCGGACACGGTCCGGAAGAGCGCGCGCGTCAGGCGCGCGCGCGCGCCGCGCGTTCCTCCACCAGGAAGTAGAGCGTCGGAAGCACGATCAGCGTCAAGAGTGTTGCGGACACGAGCCCGCCGATGACGACGACCGCGAGCGGCTTCTGCACCTCGGACCCGATGCTGTGCGAGAGCGCCATCGGCAGAAGACCCAGCATCGCGAGCAGCGCGGTCATCATCACCGTGCGCAGCCGTACGGTCGCGCCCGTCATCACCGCGTCCTCGAGCGTGCGGCCGCTTCCGCGCAGGTACGAAATGTAGCTCACCATCACGACGCCGTTGAGCACCGCCTGGCCGAAGAGCGCGATGAAGCCGATGGCCGCTGACACGCTCAGGTGGATGCCGGTCAGGTAGAGCGCGACGATGCCTCCGACCGATGCCAGCGGGATGTTGGCCAGGATGACGGCCGCGTGCTTCACCGATCCGAAGGCGTTGAACAGCAGGATGAAGATCAGCAGGACGCTGACCGGCACGATGACGGCGAGCCGCGTCATGGCCCGCTGCTGGTTCTCGAACTCGCCGCCGAACGTGGCGTAATACCCGGGCGGGAACGTGACGTTCTTCGCGACGTTCGCGCGCATGTCCTCGACGACGCCGCCCATGTCGCGGCCGCGGATGAAGACACCAATCGCGGCCACGCGCGAACCGCCCTCCCGGCTGATGTTCATGCTCCCGCCCCGGACGGCGATGGCGGCGACGTCGTTGAGCGGCACACGCGCGCCGTTCGGCGTGTCGACGAGCACGGTCCGGATCGCAGCCACGTCGCGGCGATCACGCTCGCGCAGCCGGACCGCAATGCCGAACCGTCGGTCGCCCTCCCAGATCTCGGTCGCCACCCGGCCGCCGAGCGCCGTCTCGATCACGTCCTCGACGTCGGCGACGTTGAGGCCGTAGCGCGCGGACCGCGCGCGATCCACCTCCACCTGCAGCTGCGGCACCTCGCCGGCGCGGTCGACGAACGCGCGCGAAACGCCCCGCACGCCCGAGACCGCGTGCAGCACTTCGCCCGCCTTCTGCCTCAGCGTCGCCGGATCGTCGCCGAACACCTTGATGACGATCTGGCCGTCGATCTGCGAAATGCTCTCGAGGACGTTGTCGCGAATCGGCTGCGAAATCGCCGGCTCGAGTCCCGGAATCTGCGTGATGGCGTCCTCCATCTGCGACGCGAGCTCCTCGCGTGTGATGGATCGCGTCCACTGCGACGGCGGCTTCAGGTCCACGAACAGCTCCGCCATGTTGATAGGCTTCGGATCGGTGCCGTCCTCGGGACGCCCCGCCTGTGAAATCACCTGCGTGACTTCCGGGAACGTCCGGAGCAGCGTCCGCACCCGCGCCACGAGACGCTGCGCCTCGGACACCGACACGCTGGACGGCAGCGTGAGGTTGACCCACATCGTCCCCTCGTTCAGCTCCGGCAGGAACTCCGTCCCCAGCCGCGGCACCAGCAGCAGAGAGGCCGCCAGCGCCGCGACGGCGGTGCCGATGACGGGCGCGGGCCTCCGCAGCGTGCGATCCAGCGTTCGGCGATAGACGCGCTGGAAGAACTCGACGAGCGCGTTGTGCTCCGCCGGCACGCCGCGGCCGAACATGAACAGACAAAGCAGCGGCACCAGCGTCAGCGAGAACAGCAGCGACCCGATCAGCGCCGACGTGACCGTATAAGCCATCGGCGCGAAGATGCGCCCCTCGTGCCGCTGCAGCGTGAAGATCGGGATGTGCGCCGCGATGATGATCAGCATCGAGAATAGCGTCGGCTGCCCGACCTGCACCGTCGCGTCCAGAATCGCCCGGTGCGTGACGTCGCGGCCCTGCCACTCGTGATGGTGCGCTTCGCGCTCCGCGAGCGTGCGGAACACGTGCTCGACGACGATGACCGCGCCGTCGACGATGATGCCGAAGTCCATCGCGCCCAGCGACAGCAGGTTCGCGGGGATCCCGCGGACCCGGAGGCCGATGAAGGTCGCGAGCAGCGCGAGCGGAATGACCACGGCGACGATGCCCGCGGCCTTCGCGCTGCGCAGGAACACGTACAGGACGAGCGTCACCAGCAGCGCGCCCTCGAGCAGATTGCGGAAGACCGTCGTCAGCGTCGTCGAGATCAGCTGCGAGCGGTCGTAGTAGGCGACGATCCGCACGTCCTTCGGCAGCACCGACGAGTTCAGATGATCGACCCGCTCCTTGATCTCGTTCAGCACTTCGGAGGGGTTCTCCCCCTTCCGCATCAGGACGATCCCGGTGACGACCTCGTCGTCGTCGTTGCGGCCGACGAGACCCTGCCGTGGAACCGAACCGACGGTGACGTCGCCGATGTCGCGAATCAGGAGCGGGGCGCCGTTGTGCTCGGCGACGACGATCGACCCGATGTCGTCGGCGGACTTGAGGAGCCCGACGCCGCGAATCAAGTACTGCTGCTCGCCTTCCTCGAGGTAGTTGCCGCCCGCATTCGCGTTGCCCCGGCTGAGCGCGGTGAAAACCTGCTGCAGCGTGACGCCGTCGGTCCGCATGAGCGCGAGATCGACGTTGACCTGATACTGCTTGATGAACCCGCCGCGGCTCACGACGTCGGCGACGCCCGGCGCCATCCGCAGCGCGCGCTCGACGACCCAGTCCTCGATGCTGCGCAAGTCGGTCGGACTCGTCGTGCTCGACTCGAGGCGGAAGCGATACAGCTCGCCGACCGGCGTGGAGAGCGGCGCGAGCTGCGGCTGCACGTCGGGCGGCAGGTCCGCCTGCTGGAGCCGTTCGAGGACGCGCTGACGCGCGAAGTAATCGTCGACGCTGTCGTCGAACGTCAGCGTGAGGTACGAGAGCCCGAACTGCGTGTGCGAGAACATCCGCACCGAATGCGGAACGCCCGACAGCGCGATCTCGAGCGGAATCGTGATCTGCTTTTCGACTTCTTCCGGCGCGTGCCCCGGAAACAGCGTGATTACCGTCGTCTGGATGTCGGTGACGTCGGGGAACGCTTCGACCGGCAGCGACTGGAAGGCGACGACGCCCCCGGCGATGAAGAGTCCCGTCAGCAGCAGGAAAAACAGCGGCTGGTACAGCGCGAACGAAACGATCTTCTTGACCATCAGCCTGCCCGCTTGTCTTCCTGCTGGCGCAGCAGCAGCGCGCCCGACACGACGATGCGGTCGCCGGCTTTGAGTCCGTCGAGGACGCGCCGGACCGAGTCGCCGCTACCTTCTGCCGGAGAAACCTGAATCACCCGTCGCGCGAACGTCCGCGCACCGATTTCCGCGTACACGTAGCTCCGCCCGTCCTCGACGAACACGGCCGACGCCGGGATCGTCGTCACGGCCTGCGACTCGCCGCGGGCGACGACGTCGACGGCAATGGCGGCGAACATCTCGGGCTTCAGCCGCCCGCCGGGGTTCGGCACGCTGACGCGAATCTTCGCTGACCGCGTCGCGGGATCGATGCTGTCACTGATGTAGTCGATGCGGCCGCGGAACGTCTCGCCCGGATACGCCGTCGCCGTGATCGACACCGATTGACCGATCGATACCAGGTGCAGATCACGCTCGAACACGTCGCCGACCACCCAGACGACGGATGCATCCGCCACGGTGATCATCGGCGTCGCGTCCGCCTGTTCGAACTGCCCCTCCGTCACTTTGCGCTCGATCACGGCGCCGGCGATGGGAGCGAGAATCGGCACGCGGCCGTCGGAACGGGCCCCGGTGCCGTCGGCGCGGAGACCCAGCACCCGCAGCGCTTCGGTCGTCCGCGCCACACGGGACCGCGCCTTCGCGAGATCGTTTTGCGCCTGCTGCAGCGCGATCCGCGACGCGGCCTCGTGCTGATACAGATCCTCGGTCATCGTTGCGGTCTTCTCGGCGAGCTCGAGGTCCTTCTGGCTCTCGACGTACTCCGCCACGGCCGACGCCGCGTCGCGGCTGGCGATGGCGCACAGCACCTGCCCCTTCGACACGCGGTCGCCGACCTTGACGTGGAGATCGACGACCTGCCCGGCGACCGGCGCGAGCACGCGCGCAATCCGGTCCTCGTCGAACTGAACGCGGCCGGCCAGCGACAGCTGTCCGGCGGATTCGCGCGCGGTCACAGTGGCGACCGTAATCGCGGCGCGCATCTTGTCGTCGACCGTCACGGTCCCGGGCGCGCCGGCGGATGCGGCGGGCTGCTCGCTCTGAGGGGCGGCTTCGGACCGCGGACCGCACGCCGCCAGGGCCGCGAGCGCGGCCGATGCCAGGAACGTGAGCGCAGCGCGACCGAGAGACCTTGCTCCCTGGGCGCTCATGGCACCACCTCCGTGCCGACCGTGCCGTTCAGGCGCGTCGCCGCCCGCCGCAGGCCGGCCTCGGCGTCGAGGTAACTCTGCATCGTGTCGTTGAACGCCCGCTGGGCGTCGAGCAGCTCCAGCAGCGAGGCCCCTCCGGCGCGATAGGTGTAGTCGGCGGTGTCGCGCGCCTTCGTCGCCGGTCCAAGGAGATCCCGTTCGATGCTTTCGACCAGATCGCGCATCGTGACGAACTCGTGGTACGCGGACTCGACGTCCGCCGTAATCTGCGCCTGACGGGCGGCTATCTGGCGGTCGGCCTGCGTCAGATCGCCGGTCGCGCGCGCGATCTCGCCCTGGTTGCGGCTCGAGAGGGGCAGCGGCGCGCTGAAGAAGACGCCGATCGAGTTGCCGCGGCCGGCGATGCCCTGCTGGCGCCGGTACTCGGCGCCGACGGTGTAGTCGATGCGGCCGAGCGCTTCCTGCAGCCGCAGATCCGCCGTCGATCGCGCCTGCCCGAGCTGCAGCGCCCGGAGATCCGGCCGCGATTCGATTGCGAGCTGCCGCAGGCGGCCCGCGTCGACCGCGGCCGGCGGCTCGGCGCCGCGAAGGTCGCCCGCGATGGCGAGCGTGTCGCCGGGCGGCCGGCCGAGCAGTGTCCGCAGCCGCGCGCTGGCGGCGGCGAGGTCGAGATCCGCGCGCACCACGGTCGCGCGGAACTGCAGCATCGCGACCTCCGAGCGGCGGGTCTCGGAAGCGGGGATCGATCCCGCCGTCAGCCGCGCGCGGTTGACCCGGACGAGATCCTCGAACGTCCGCAGGTTTTCGACGACCAGTTCGCGCGACGATCGCGCGGCCATCACGTCGACGCACGCGAGCGTCACGTCCTGCCGCAGCGTGCGGACGCTGTCGGCGAACTGCGCCTCGGCTGCCGATCGGACCACGGACGCGAGCGCGATGCGCGCTTCGCGCTTGCCGCCGCGCTCGAGCGGTACATCGACCCGCCACGCGATCTCGGGCGGGCCGCCGTTGTTCTCGGCGTTGAAGCCGGTGCCCAGCCAGTCGAGATGATCGGCGCTGAAGCTGAAGACCGGGTTCGGACGCAGCCGGGCGGCGATCATCTGCGCGTCGGCGATTGTCAGGTTCGCGCGCTCGGCAAAAAGACTCAGATTGTGCTGCAGCGCCTCGTCGATCGCCTGCGCGATCGTCAATCGGTTCGACGCGG
>DASQHH010000334.1:0-2710 GCA_035632195.1 Vicinamibacterales bacterium | reverse complement strand
CGCACCCGTGACACTGTGTGTCGTTCCAGTGCCACTTTGTGTCATTCCAGTCCCACTGTCCGGGTCCCCCGTGTAGTTGATGCTCGCCCCCCTGCAACTTTTCATGCGCATAGTCCGATTGGAACGGGGGCATGTTCCACTTTGGCTCGTTCCCTTCCGATTTGCCGTGCATCCACTTCGATTCCAGGCATTCCGCACGGTTTCAGGCGCAAATCAGGCCCGCTGGGTCGCAGCCACGCTACAATGGTGTCCCCTTAACGGAGGATTCACATGCGGGTTTTGACGACGGCGCTGGCGGTTGCAGGAGCCGTGGTGGCGCAGACCGCGTTTGCCGCGGAGACCGTGCCGACTTATACGAAAGACATCGCACCCATCTTCCAGGCAAAGTGCGAAGCGTGCCACCGCGCCGACGGCATGGGCCCGATGAAGCTCGTGACGTACGAGGATTCGCGGCCGTGGGTCCGGTCGATTGCCCAGCGGGTCGGCAGCCGCCAGATGCCCCCTTGGCATATCGACAAGACGGTCGGCATCCAGAAGTTCAAGAACGATCGGTCGCTCAACGACGAGCAGATCGACATGATCGAGAAATGGATCGCCGGCGGCGCGCCGAAAGGCGACATGAAGGACATGCCGGCGGCGAAGGTGTGGCCGGACGAAGACCAGCAGTGGGCGCTCGCGGCGAAGTACGGCGAGCCCGAGCTCGTCGTGAAGTCACCCGAGTACACGATGCCGGCAGTCGCGCAGGACGCGTGGTGGCGGCCGTCGGTGCCGACGAACATCACCGAGCCGCGCTGGGTGCGCGCCATCGAAATCCGTCCCGTCGGCAAAGGCGCCCGCCGCATCACGCACCACGCGCTCGCGTTCCTGCGGCAGACCGAGAAGGACATGCCGAAGGAGCTCGTGACCAACGATCCGAACGTCGCGGGTGAAGGCCTTTTCATGGAGTGGGCGGTCGGCAAGAACGGCGACGAGATGCGTCCTGACTCCGGCCGTCTGATCATCCCCGGCTCGCAGATCACCTGGGAGATGCACTACCACGCGGTCGGCGAAGAGATCTCCGCGCACACCGAGCTGGCGATGTGGTTCTATCCGAAAGGCCAGGAGCCGAAGCACCGCGAAGTGCTCGCGCTCTTCAACACCTTCTCGGCGCCGCCCGGCGTGTCGCTCCCGAATGCGCAGCCGCTCGACATCGCGCCGAACTCCGTGACGACGACCGAGAGCTTCGTGACGCTGCGCGAGAACGCGCGCATCGAGAATTTCCAGGCGCACATGCACCTGCGCGGCAAGGGCATGTCGATGGAAGCAATGTATCCGGACGGCAAGCGCGAGACGCTGAGCCAGGTGACCGACTTCAACTTCAACTGGCACAACATGTACATCTACGCGGACGAAGCCGCGCCGCTGCTGCCGAAGGGGACGATCCTCCACTTTATCGCGTGGTACGACAACACGAAGGCGAACAAGTCGAACCCTGATCCCGATCAATGGGTCGGCTGGGGCGACCGCACCGTCGACGAAATGGGCCACGCGTGGATCAACATCACGTATTACAACGACGCGGACTTCAAGATCGAGCAGCAGAAGCGCTCCGATCTCCTGAAGACGCAGACCTCGTCGTCACAACAGTAGGCGCCGGCCTCGCTCGGCGCATTTGAGCGGAAGATGAGATATCTCATGCTGACGGCGGCCCTCGCCGCCCCCGTCGTCGTCGTCCATTCGGAGCGCGAGGCTTCAGCCGAGCGATTCCTGGAGCAACAAGGACAGGGCCAGAACCCGAGCCAGCTGCCGCTGTCGCTCGGCCTCCGGGAAAAAGGATCGAGCCTGACCGGCGCGTTCGAGGGCTGGTATCACGACAAGGACGGCAGCATCCGCGTCCTCGTCGGGTACATGAACCGGAACACGAAACAGGAATTCGACATCCCGATCGGCCCGAACAACCGCATCGAGCCCGGCGGGCCTGACCAGGGTCAGCCGACGCATTTCCAGAGCGGACGGCAATGGGGCGTCTTTACGATCAAGCTGCCGAAGGACTTCGGTGACAAGAAGCTGACGTGGACGCTGGTTGCCAACGGCTTCAACAACACCATCACGCTGCACACCAAGCCGGAATACATCGTCGAGCCGTTCGAGGATGCGGCGAGCAAGAACACGCCGCCGGTCATCAAGTTCGAGCCGAACGGAAAGCCTGTGACCGGTCCGCCGTCCGTGATTGCGGCGTCGATGACCGCAACGGTCGGCAAGGCGCTCGCGCTCGATGCGTGGGTGACCGACGAGGGTCCCAAGGTCAACCCGATCCCGGCGATTCCGGGCTTCGAGCCTCCGCCCCCCGGCGTAAAGTGGAGCGTGTTCCGCTCCCCAGCGTCCGGCACGACCGGCGGGGGCGTGAAGATCGACCCGCCGAATCCAAAGATCGACAAGGCCACCGGCAAAGTGACGACGAATGTGACGTTCGCCGCCCCGGGCGAGTACATCCTGCGCATGCAGGCGAACGATTCGACCGGTGAGGGCGGCGGCGGATTCCAGTGCTGCTGGACCAACGCGCACGTCAAGGTCACCGTCGGTTCGGGTTCCACAGCCGGCCTGTAGCCTGACTTCCGTCAGGCGCTTGACTTCCCACAGCCGACTGAATGACCATTCATTCAGTCATGCCGCTCCATGCTGTCTCCAAACGTCCCAAGGCTGAGCCCCATCCGAGTCCCAAACGCGACGC
>DASQHH010000333.1:0-2672 GCA_035632195.1 Vicinamibacterales bacterium | reverse complement strand
GGAAGCGCGAATCAAGCGCGACCAGCTCTCTACCCTGCTGGCGGAAGCGGGACGGCGCGACGTGCGCGTCGATCCGTCGCTCGACGGGGCGACTTTGACGCTCCGCCTGCCGCGCGGTGCGCGCGTGCAATACGGCAATTGCCCGGCGCCGGTCGCCGCCACGCTCCAGAACCAGATCAACGGCCCCCCGCCGCCGTCGACCGACAACGGCAACTGCGTCGTGCTCACGCAGGTTCCGGTCGCCGTCGTCGACGCCCCGGCACCGCTCGACACGGCCGCCGTGCTCGAGATCGCCGACGAACTGATGGGGATGAGCCCGAACCAGGCGCGCGACTTCCAGCGCGTTTTCGGCTGGCGTTCCGCACTATCCATGTCGCCGCCGCGGTTCGTTCGCTCTTACGAATTGACGCGCGTCGGCAACGGCGACGGAATGTTGTTCGTGACCGGCGGCCGTCGCGGGCCGACGTATGCGCTCGCCTGGACGGCCGAGGGCATCGTCTTCACGCTCACCGGCTACGGGAGCTCGGCCGACGCGGTCCCGTTGGCCAACTCGGCGCGGTGACCACGCCCGCAACCGGCTCGCTCGCGATCGACGCGCGCGGTCTCCGCAAGGAGTTCGGCGGACGCCCCGCCGTGCGCGACCTCACGCTCTCCGTACCGCGCGGCGAGATCTTCGGATTTCTGGGGCCAAACGGCGCAGGCAAGAGCACGTCGATCAAGATGTTCCTCGGTCTCGTTCATCCGACGGCCGGCCGCGCGACGCTGCTCGGCGCGCCGATCGGCGACAGGGACATTCGGCAGCGCATCGGCTTCCTGCCGGAGGACTTTCGATTCTACGACTGGCTCACTGCGAGCGAGTTGCTGGAGTTGCACGGGCAACTCAGCGGCATGGCCCCTCGACGGGCGAGAATGCGCGTGCCCGAAGCCTTGGAGCTGGTCGGAATGAGCGCCCACGCGGCGCGCCGGCTGCGCGGATTCTCGAAGGGCATGTTGCAGCGGCTCGGCCTCGCCCAAGCGCTCATCCACGAGCCCGACCTGATCTTCCTCGACGCGCCCACATCCGGCCTCGACCCGATGGGACGCCGCATGGTGCGCGACGTCATCCGCGCCCAGCGCGACCGCGGAGCGACGGTGTTCCTGAATTCGCATCTATTGAGTGAGATCGAGGTGACGTGCGAACGCGTGGCTTTCATCAAAGACGGCGCGATCGTCGAGAGCCGCGATTTGCGCCGCGAGGGCGATGCGACGACCCGACAAGTGCGCATTACCGCGCGCAACGTGACGCCGGCGATCCTCACTCGGCTCGCGGAGTGGTCGAGCCGAGCCGAGCTGAATGGAGACGAGTTGGTCCTGGACGTGGCATCGGACGACGTGATCCCGACGATCGTCCGCTCCCTCGTGACCGCCGGCGCCGATGTCTCGCAAGTGGTGACTGCGTCCACTTCGTTGGAGGAAATTTTCGTGCGGCTCGTCGGTGAGGATCGCGGACTGTGAGCGGCATCTGGCTCATGGCGCGCATCACGCTGCGTGAAGCAGCACGCCGCAGAATCCTGTGGACTGCCGCAGGTGCGGCGGCGTTGTTGCTGCTCGTCTTCGCCGCCGCGCTTCACTTTCAGGTCGTGGAGTTCCAGGGGCGGCCCATGTCGCCGTTCGTGCGCTATCAGGTCGAGAGCGGCATGCTGATGGTGGGTCTGTACACGTGCGACCTGCTCGCCGTTGTCATGACCATCCTCACGTCGATCGATACGATCGCCGGCGAAATCAGCTCGTCGACGATCCACGCCATCGCGACCAAGCCGATCGCGCGCTGGCAGATTCTCACCGGCAAGTTTGCTGGTTTCGCCGGCATGGTGGCGGTGTTCGTGTTGCTGACGTTCGGCGGAACGGTCGCCGTGGCGTATGCGGCGACGGGTGTTCTGCCCGAGCACATGCTGCGCGGCGTGGTGCTGATCGTCGCCGAGTGTTGGCTCGTGCTCACGGTGACGTTCTATGCCGGCACCCGCTTCTCCACGCTCACTGCCGGCGTCGTCGTGCTCGGCCTGCAGGGCGTGGCCTTCATGGGGGGATGGCTAGAGCAGGTGAGCGGCTTCTCACAGAGCGAGAAGATCGTGACGTTGGGCGAGATCACGAGCCTCATCATGCCGAGCGAGTCGCTGTGGCGGCGGGCGGCGTTCGAGATGCAGACGCCGCTCGCCGGGTCGTTGTCGTTCTCGCCGTTCGCGAACGTGTCGATCCCGAGTACGACCGCACTGGGCTACGCCGCGATCTTCGCCGTCGTCATGTTCGCGATGGCGGTCAGACGCCTCGAATCCCGCGACCTGTAAAGGGCTGGGCCTTACTGCCGTCCGCGCGGGCGTTCCGCACAAAGAATCGTTAGTCGCTTAACGCGGGCGGATGCCGACCGTCACCCCAAGTACGGGAGGCATCCACCCATGCATGCGATTCCACTCGCTCGCGCAACGCTCGCCGCGCTGGCAGCCGGTACACTCGTCGGCGCCTGCTCCGATTCACCCAGCACCACGTCCAACCCCGGGGGTTCGCCGTCGGCGCTCAGCGGCCCCATTCGCCCCGAGCTCGGCATGATCAAACACATCGTCATCGTCATGCAGGAGAATCGGTCGTTCGATCACTACTTCGGGACCTTTCCCGGGGCCGATGGAATCCCGATGTCG
>DASQHH010000332.1:0-1821 GCA_035632195.1 Vicinamibacterales bacterium | reverse complement strand
CAGCATTACCGCGTCGCCGAACGGTTGGGACGCCGTCTCGACGTGGCCGTGGCGCTCGGTCCCGAGCCGGTGCTGCCGTACTGCGCGACCGCACCGATGCCGGAAGGTCTCGACGAACTGCTGCTCGCGGGCTTCCTCGCGCGGCGGCGAATCGAAATGGTCAAGTGTGTCACCGTCGACCTCGAAGTGCCGGCACGCTCGCAGATCGTGCTCGAGGGATATGTCGAGCCCGGTGAGCGCCGCCGCGAAGGCCCGTTCGGAGACCACACCGGTCTCTATTCGCAGCCGGACGACTTTCCGGTCTTTCACATCACCTGCATCACGCAGCGGAAGAAACCCGTGTACCTCACGACGGTCGTCGGCGTGCCACCGATGGAGGATTACTACCTCGGTCTCGCGAGCGAACGCATCTTTCTGCCGATGATCCGGAAGACGCTCCCGGAAATCGTCGACATGCATTTCCCCGCCGCCGGCATCTTCCACAATCTCGTCATCGTCTCCATCGACAAGCGCTATCCCGGACACGCCCGGAAAATCATGAACGCGTTCTGGGGCCTGGGTCAGCTGATGTTCAGCAAGACGATCGTCGTCGTCGACAGGGACGTCGACGTCCACGACCCGAACCAGGTGGCGTGGATCGTCGGCACGCACATGGATCCGCTGCGCGATGTGCAGATGACGAAAGGCCCGGTCGACGATCTCGACGATGCCGCCGACTTTCCGGCATACGGCGGGAAGATGGGCATCGATGCCACGAAGAAATGGGCGTCGGAGGGCTACACGCGGTCCTGGCCGGCCCGCGTGGCCACTACCGAAGCGGCCGCTCGCCGTGCGGCCGAGATTGTCGCGCGCTTGACGTCGTGATTCCGGCCCGGCTCATGCTTTGCATGAGCTGCTGATATGGCTGTCATGGCGACGACCAACACCTTTACCCAGCGGCTCATCGGTGCGCTGTCGCTCGACGCGGCGGTTTACGAGGACGTGGAAGCCGATCGCACGGCGACCGGCCAGGCGCTCGCGGTCGTGCTGCTGTCGAGCGTCGCGGCCGGAATCGGCGCACGCGGTCTGTACGAAGCGTCGATCTCCAGGCTGGTCTTCATCGGTACTGTGTCGCTCGTGGCGTGGGTTGCTTGGGCGCTGCTGACATTTGAAATCGGCGGCCGCCTGATGCCCGAGCCGCAAACGCGCGTGGACCCCGGCGAGCTGCTGCGGACGATTGGCTTCGCGTCGACGCCGGGACTGCTGCGCGTCTTCGGCATCATCCCGGGCGCCACGGTCCCGGTCTTCGCCGCGACCGCCGTCTGGATGCTGCTCGCGACCATCGTGGCGGTCCGTCAGGCGCTCGACTACACCAGTACGTCGCGGGCCGTGGCCGTCTGCGTCCTCGGGTGGGTGCTGGCGATCGCGGTGGCGGCCGTTCTCGGCTTGTTCTTTGGGCCGACCCTGTCGTAAGCTCGATTGCCGCCCTGCCTGGCGCCGACTTACAAACTTTTGCCACATCTTCGTAGTCTTACTGCCGTCGGCGCCCCTTCATGTCGCATCCTGTGATTTTCCAGTCTCGTGTGCTGATTCGCCTTTGTCTGGCGGCGCTGATTGCGTCCGCCACGGCCGTCCTTGTCGCGCAATCGACCACCACCGCACAATCGACAACCCCCGATCCGGCCGGAAAGCTCGCGACGGTCCTCGCCGACCTCGCCCGGGCCGTTCCGCAGGACCGCGGCACGTACGCGCCCACGGGCGCCGCCTCGCTGGGCACCATGCCGAAGTCGGTGGTCGATGCGACGCGCGGGCGTACGCTGCGGTTCGATGACAGTAACCAGG
>DASQHH010000331.1:0-4724 GCA_035632195.1 Vicinamibacterales bacterium | reverse complement strand
GCCGCCGCCGCTGCCCGTCAAGCCGCCGGAACAGGTGCGGGCCGAAGCGCAAGCGCGCCGCGCGAACGAGCGGCTCCAGGCGCTGCAGCGCGAGGCCGAGCGCCTCGCGTCGGAGGAGAAATCGCTGCTGGGCGATTTGCGCAAGCTCGAGATCGAGCGGCAGCTCAAGACCGAGGAGCTCAACGGCATCAACGCGGAGGCGACGAAAGTCGGCGCGGATCTGGTCGACACGACCAATCGCATGACACTGCTGCTGCAGGCCGAGCTCACGTCGCGCCGCCGGGTGCAGAGCCGGCTCGCGGAGATGTACAAGCTCGGCGAAGCACGCTACATCCGTCTGCTGCTGTCGACGTCGGACCTGCGCCGCGTGGGCGAGGCGACGCGGACCGTGTCGGCGCTGTCGAAGATCGACCGCGATCAGATCCAGGAGCACCAGAAGCGGCTCGCGCAACTCGGCTCGACGCGCGCCACGCTCGAAGAAGGCGCGAAAACGCTCGCATCGCTGCGGGCGCAGGCGCAGAACGCGCGCGCTGCGGTCGATCGCGCCACCAACGCTCGCGCCGAACTGGTCGCCGACATCGACCGCCAGCGCGATCTCAACGCGCAGCTGACCGGCGAGCTGCAGGCCGCCGAACAACGGCTGCAGACCGAGCTCCGGGCGCTCAAGAGTGGGACGGCCACCGATGCGACGAACGCCGACGCCGCGGCGCTGCCGCTGAAGCCGTTCAGAGGCGACCTCGACTGGCCTGCCACCGGCACGGTGAAAGGCTATTTCGGCCGCGGCGCGCGTCCCAAGGGGATCGAAATCGGGACTGCCGACGCTGCGACGGCGCTGGCCATCCACGAGGGCGTCGTCGCGTTCGCCGGCCCGTTTTCGGGCTTCGGCAACCTCGTCATCGTCGATCACGGCGCGCAGACCTTCAGTCTTTACGGCGATCTTCTGGACATCGCGGTCGCCAAAGGCGCGCGCGTCGAGCGCGGACAGCCGCTCGGGTCCGTCGGCGCCCTCCCCACCGGTTCGGCGGGGCTGTATTTCGAGCTCCGCGTCGACGGTGAGGCCGTCGACCCGCTACAATGGTTCCGAAAGAGATAGGTGCCGAGTGCCGGGTGCCACGTGCCCGGTGCTTGGTGCACGGTGCACCCGCACCGGGCACGCGGCACCAGGCACCAGGCACCTTATGAGCTCTCGTACTCGCGTCATTGTCATGGCCATCTCCGCGCCGGTGATTGCCTTTGCAATCGTCGGCGGTTTCCTCGGCCGCGTGATGGCGGGCGCGGACAACCCGACGTTCCAGAACCTCAAGATCTTCGACGATGTGGTCAACCTGATCACGACGAGCTACGTCGAGGACGTCAACGTCGACAAGGTGATGAAGGGCGCGATGCACGGTCTCGCAGACGGCCTCGACGCCGACAGCGCGTACTTGACCGTCGACGAGGTCAAGCAGGTCGAAGGCGGATCGGCCGTGCCGGCCGGCGGGGTCGGCCTCGAGCTGACGCGCCAGTACTACCTGCGCGTCATCGCGGCGCGCGACGGTTCGCCGGCGGCGAAAGCCGGCCTGCAGACAGGCGACTACATCCGCATGATCGGCGACACGGCCACGCGCGACATGTCGGTGTGGGAAGGCATGCGCGCGCTGCGCGGCGCACCGGGAACGACGGTCAAGCTGACCGTTATCCGCGGCAACGCGCAGGACCCGCACGTCGTCGAACTGAAGCGCGAGGCCGAAGCTCCGGGACAGGTGACCGGCCGGATTGCCGCGCCGGGCGTCGGCTACCTCCGCATCCCCGCGATGAGCGGCGCGACGGCGTCGCAGCTCAAATCGCAGACCGCGGAACTGGCCAAGCAGGGCGCCGACAGGTTCATCGTCGACATCCGCCGCGTCTCGACCGGCGCGATTGACGACGGCATCGCCGTGGCGCGCGTCTTCGTCGCGAACGGTACCATCGCCATCCGCGAAGCGAAAGGCGGCGTGAAGGAAACCGTTTCCGCCGCGTCCGGCGACGGCGCCATCACGCAGCCGGTCACGCTGCTCGTCGACACCGGCACCTCCGGCGCCGCCGAAGTGTTCGCCGCCGCGCTCGCCGGCAACAAGCGCGCGGACATCATCGGCGAGCACACGATCGGACGCGCCGCAGTGCAGAAGCTCGTGAAGCTGCCGGACGGCAGCGGCCTGTGGCTCTCGACGATCCGCATCCTCACGCCGGGCGGAACGCCGCTGCACGAGAAAGGTCTCGAGCCGACCGTCGCGGTCGACGAACCCGAGCCCACGGAATTCGGCGCGCCGCGACCCACCGCCGACCCCATCATGGACAAGGCGCTCGAACGGCTGAACGCCAAGAAAGCCGCCTGACCTGTTATACTTACCGTTTCGCAGTGTAGGCGCGTAGCTCAGAGGTTAGAGCGCCTGCTTGACACGCAGGAGGTCGGTGGTTCGAGTCCACCCGTGCCTACCATTCGACTCGGCCGCTCTCGCGGCCTTCGCTCATGGCTGGGCCGAGACGAATGTCCTGAGCGGGCGAAGCGAGTCGAAGGGCCGCTGATTCCGTAATGAGCCAAATCAACGTCACGCTTCCCGACGGATCGAGTCGCACTCTGCCTTCAGGTTCGCCCGCAGGCGACGTGGCGGCCGCGATCTCTCCCGGACTCGCACGCGCCGCGTTCGCGGCCGTCGTGGACGGCAAGCTGGTTGATCTCGCCTATCCGCTGAAGAAGGACGCGGCCGTCCGGATCGTCACGGACCGGAGCCCCGAGGCGCTGGCGCTCTACCGTCACAGCACCGCGCACCTGCTCGCCGCCGCCGTCACGCAGCTGTTCCCAGGCACACAATGCGGCATCGGTCCGGCGACCGACGAAGGCTTCTTCTACGACTTCATCGTCCAGCGTCCGTTCGTCCCGGAGGACCTCGAGGCGATCGAGAAGAAGATGAAGGAGCTCGCGTCGCAGGACCTGGTCTACGAGCGCCAGATGTGGCCGCGCGAGAAGGCGAAGGAATTCTTCACCAGGCGCGGCGAGCCGCTCAAGGTCCAGCTGATTGAGGAGAAGACCGAAGGCCAGTCCGAAGTGTCCTGCTACACCATCAAGGACCCGGACACCTTCATCGACTTCTGCGTCGGCCCGCACGTGCCGTCGACCGGCAAGCTGAAGGCGTTCAAGCTGCTCAACACCTCGAACGCGTACTGGAAGGGCGACGCGCGCAACGCGCCGATGCAGCGGATCTACGGCACCGCCTTCCTCAACGACAAGGATCTGAAGGCGTACCTCACCCAGATCGAAGAGGCGAAGAAGCGGGACCACCGCAAGCTCGGAAAAGAGCTCGGACTCTTCATCTTCCACCCATGGGCGCCGGGCGCGACGTTCTGGGACGCCAAAGGCACGATCCTCTACAACATCCTCGCGGACTACATGCGCGAGGTGCTGCTGCCGACCGGCTGGGTCGAGGTCAAGACGCCGCTGGTCTACAACAAGGCATTGTGGGAGACCTCCGGGCACTGGCAGCATTACCGCCAGAACATGTTCCTCATCGAATCGGAAAACGAGCAGATGGGGATGAAGGCCATGAACTGTCCCGGGCAGTACCTGCTCTACGCGAGCCGCACGCACAGTTATCGCGAGCTCCCGCTGCGTTTTCACGAGCAGACGCCGCTGCACCGCAACGAAGCGTCGGGCGTGCTGTCGGGGCTCACGCGCGTCCGCCAGTTCTCGCAGGACGACGGCCACAGCTTCGTGATGCAGGATCAGATCGGCGACGACGTCGAGAAGATGCTCGGCATGGTCCGCCGCGTGTACGGCGACTTCGGCCTCGAGTACACGGCGAAGTTGTCGACCCGGCCGGCGGAATTCATGGGCGAGATCGCGACCTGGGACTCCGCCGAGGCGCAGCTGAAGAGCGCGCTGGAGAAGACCGGACAGGTGTACACGATCAACGAGGGCGACGGCGCGTTCTACGGCCCGAAGATCGACTTCGACATCACCGATGCCATCGGCCGCAAGTGGCAGTGCGCGACGATCCAGCTCGATTACAACGCGCCAGAGCGCTTCGACTTGAAGTACATCGGCGCCGACAACCACGAGCACCGCCCAGTCGTGATCCATCGCGCCATCTTCGGCAGCTTCGAGCGCTTCATCGCGCTGTTGATCGAGCACTACGCCGGCGCTTTTCCGCTGTGGTTCGCGCCGGTGCAGGCGATGGTGCTGCCGATCTCCGATCGGCATCTGGCGTACGCGGCGTCGGTCCGCGACCGTTTGACCGGAGCCGGCCTCCGCGTGGAGCTGGACGAACGTCAGGAGAAGATCGGTTATAAGATTCGGGAGGCTCAGCTGCAGAAGATCCCCTACATGCTGGTCGTCGGGGACCGCGAGGCGGCGGAGTCGACGGTGTCGGTGCGGACCCGCGCCGGCGGCGATCAGGGCGGCAGCTCGATTGACGCGTTCATCGCGATGGCGAACCAGGAAATCGCGACGAAGGGTCGCAAGGCCGATCAGGCCGCGGCGTAACTTTTTTCAGCGGAGGCTTTATCGCATTCACAGCTGGTCCTCGCCGCGACGATCGCGTGCGGGTCAACGAACGCATCCGGGTCCGTGAAATCCGCGTCATCGACGACACCGGCCAGCAGCTCGGCATCATGCCGCCGCCGCAGGCACTGACCATTGCGCGGCAGAAAGGCCTCGACCTGGTCGAGATCTCGCCGACTGCCGTTCCGCCCGTCTGCCGCATCATGGA
>DASQHH010000330.1:0-5936 GCA_035632195.1 Vicinamibacterales bacterium | reverse complement strand
CGCTGGTCAAGGCCGGCGCCGATGTCAACGGCCGCACGAGCAACGGCACGACCGCATTGATGTTCGCCGCGGCGTCGGGCAACGTCGATGCCGTGAGCGCGCTCGTCGCCCGCGGCTCGGATGTGAACGCGAGGGAATCGGTCCGCGGCTTCACCGCCATCATGTTCGCCGCCGCGTCCGACCGCGCGGCTGTCGTCAACGTGCTGGCGCAGCGCGGCGCCAACCTGAAGGCGACGACCACCGTTGTCGACATCAACAGCATGGGCCGGGGGGCGTTCGCCGGCATCCTCTTCGGTAATCCGCAGGTGCAGCAGGGGCAAGGCGGGCAGGCGGGCCGGGCGGGGCAACCCGGGCAGGGCGGACAGCCGCCGCAGTTCCAGAGCGGCCAGTTCGGCGGTCAGGGCGGCCAGGGCGGCGGCGGATTCGGCGGACGCGGATTCCAGGGCACTGCCGGCGTCGACCGGCAGTACCAGCTGAACGAGCTCGTGTATGCGCAGGGCGGCCTCTCGGCCATCCACCTCGCGGCGCGCCAGGGCTATACGTCGACGGTCGACGCGCTGCTCGCCTCGGGGGCGGACATCAACCAGCCGACTGCCGGCGACCACACCACGCCGCTGCTCGTCGCCACGATCAACGGTAACTTCGACCTCGCGAAATCACTGCTCGAGCGCGGCGCCAACCCGTCTCTCGCGTCCGAGAACGGCGTCACGCCGCTGTATGCCGTGCTCAACTGCGAATGGGCGCCGAAGGCGCTGTACCCGCAGCCGCGCGCGTACATCAATCAGAAGACGTCGTATATGGATCTGCTGAAGGCGCTCCTCGACGCCGGCGCCGATCCGAACGCGCGCATTCGCAAGAAGGTCTGGTACTCGGGCTATAGCTTCGACTTGTCGGGCGTCGACGAGGGCGGCGCCACCGCGTTCTGGCGCGCGGCGTACGCGAGCGACATCGACGCGATGAAGCTGCTCGTCTCGTACGGCGCCGATCCCGCGATTCCGACGATGAAGGGTGCCGGGCGGCCGCGGACAGCGGACGTCGAGCGCGAAGTGAATGATGTGTCGAAGCAGCCGCCGGTTCCGGTGGGCGGACCCGGCGTTCCGGCGATCGTCGCGGCTGCCGGCTCCGGCTATGGCGAGGGCTTCGCGGCCAATTCGCACCGCTACGCGCCGACCGGCATGCTGGCGGCGGTCAAGTATCTGGTCGAGGAGCTCGGCGCCGACGTGAACGCGACCGACCACGAGGGCAACACCGCGCTGCACAACGCGGCCGCGCGCGGCGACGTCGAGATGATTCAGTATCTCGTGTCGAAGGGCGCGAACGTGAAGGCCGTCAACCGCGAGGGGCGCACGACGGCGGATATGGCCAACGGTCCGGTCCAGCGCATCCAGCCGTGGCCCGACGCGCTCGCGCTGCTCGAGAAGCTCGGCGCCAAGAACAACCACAAGTGCGTGTCCTGTTAGCGTGCTCGACGCAGCAGGGATTCGGGATCGTTTACAGGCCGGGCTGACGCCCGGCCTTTTCATTTCTCCATCGTCCCGTCTCGACGGCGCACTACCCGGTTTTCGAAGCGAATCCGCGTAGGCTGACGCGCTGGCAGCGACCTGGCGCTTATCTCGCTCGAGCTTTAGCGGGCTGCGCGGACGGCTGCAGGCCGGCGGCGGCGGCGAGGTCCTTGCCGAACGGCGATCCGGACTTGCTGTCGATGATGCTGCGCAGCTTCTCGTCGAACAGCGCCGCGGCAGGCGGCGGCTCGGACGCGACGCGCTGCTGATACATGTCGCGCGCGCCGCTCAGGTTTTCCTTCAGGTGCGTGCGGATCTCGTTTTCCTTCTTGCCCGCGTTGACGTCCGACGTGTGGACGTACTCCAGCTCCTCGAGCAGGAGCGCTGCGTACTCGCGCAGCTCTTCGCGCAGCTTGGGGGCGATCGACCGCCGCTCGAGCAGCGGCACCGAGAACCGGCGGAGGATCTCGGCGAACGACGCCGCCTGCTCGCCGCCGGTCTGTTTCTGCGCGCGGTCCGAGTCGTCCGCGTATATGACCGCGAGCGTTTCGTCGAAGACCGTGATCGGGATCGTCAGGACCGTGGCCGGCGTGCCGGCCAGCATGGTGCAGCCGCTCTCGGCGAGCGCGCGCGCGGAGAACGACTCCGCCTTCGCCGAGCTGAGCGCCCGCGTCAGCGGTGAGTCGGTGGTGACCGGGATCGTCGCCTTGCTGATGTCGATTTTCGGTCCGAAGCCGACTTCGTAGCTGCAGCTGAAGCGGCTGTTCCCGAACTTGAAGACGGCGACGCGCGAGAAGTCGTGCGTCAAGCCGTTGGAGAGGGACGCGAGGATGTCCTCGATCGTGTTGCCGCCGCTCAGCATCTGCATCGAGTGCAGGACCAGATCGAGCGCCGATCCGCCGCCTTTGGTCGCCGCTTCGGCGTCCGCTTTCGCCTTGGCAATCGCCTCGGCATGCTTGCGCTCGACGTCGTCGTGCTTGCGCTCGGCATCGGCGTACTTGCGCTCGGCGTCGGCAGCCTTCTTATCCGCGTCGGCCGCCTTGCGTTCCGCATCTGCGGCCTTCTTGTCCGCGTCGGCGGTCTTGCGGTCCGCTACCGCGGCCGCCTTCTCGAGCGACTCGATCTTGGCGGCCGTCTGCTTCAGCTCGTTGGCCAGCTGGACGCGCTGTTCCTCGGCGGACTTCTGCTTGGCGTGGAGGCCGTCGAGCAGCGCCTTCATTTCCTTTGCTTCGCCGACGGCGGCGTCCTTCTCCTTGACTTCCCTCTGCAGCGCGGCGTCCACTTCGCGGCGGGCGACCTCGGCCTTGGCGTGCGCATCGCGCGCGCGCGCGGCCTGGGCGCGCGCCTCGTTGGTCGCCTCCACCGCCTTGCCGAGCTCGGCCTTCGCGGCGGCAATGATCGCATCGGCTTCGGTCTTGACGCGCTGTACCTGTTCGGAGGTGTCCGCGCCGGCCGCCTGCGCCATCTTCTCGACGAGCTCGGCGACTGTCGCGTCGTGGTCCGACGCGGCGGAGAGGGCCTTCTCGAACGCCCGCGTCGCGTCTTCGAGGACCTTGCGGAACGACTGGAGATCGGCGGCCGCCTTGCTGGCGCGCGTCGAGACCGCTTTGTTGACGGCGGCGGACGCCTCGGCCGCCGCGAAGTCACGGAACTTCTTTGATCCAGTCGACGCCATTCAGGAGTGCTCCAGGGAGATGACTAGTGTAGCAGCGTCTCCCGTCCGTTGGATGCACAGGGATGCATAATTGCTCCACGTCTTTCGAACGGCTCCTTCGGACCTCCAGCCGCATCCTCGTGTTGACCGGCGCCGGCATTTCGACCGCCAGTGGCATCCCGGATTTCCGCGGTCCCGGCGGCGTGTGGACGCGCCGCCGGCCGGTCTACTACGACGCATTCATGTCGTCGGAGGCCGAGCGCGTCGAATATTGGGACTTCAAGCTCGAAACCTGGACGATATACAAGGCCGCGCGGCCCAACGCCGTCCATCACGCCATTGTCGCGCTCGAGCGCGCTGACAAAATCGTCGCGGTCATCACACAAAACGTCGATGGGCTGCACCGCGCCGCCGGCACGAGCCCCGGCCGCCTCGTCGAAGTCCACGGTACCGATTTGCTCGTGGAGTGTCAGCGTTGCCACGCGACCACCGACCCCGGGCCGCACTTTGCCGCGTTCGCGGCGACGCGCCAGCCGCCGGTGTGCGCCTGCGGCGGACTGCTCAAGCCGGCGACCATCAGCTTCGGCCAGCAGCTGTCGCCGGACTCGCTGGAGCGCGCGAACCGCGCAGCAGGGGATGCCGATCTCGTCGTCGCGCTCGGATCGACGCTGTCCGTGTATCCGGCCGCGGCCATCCCGCTGATTGCGGCCGAGCGTGGCGTCCCGTACGTGATCGTCAACCGCGGACCGACCGACCACGACGGGCATCCCGCCGTGACGCTGCGCCTCGAGGGCGACGTCACCGGCATCGTGCCCGAGGCTGTCGAGAGGGCCCTCGGGCCGCGGTAGCCTCTCCGAAGCAGGGGGTCAGACGTCGCCCCCGCGGGGTCAGACATCGCCGCGCGACGTCGGCGCTTGGGGTCAGAGATCGCCCCCGCGACGTCGCCCGCTGGGGGTCAGACATCCCCTCGGCGGAGGTCAGACATCGCCCGACGTCTGACCCCCTCGGGGGTCAGACGTTACAATATTGCTGTGCGTCGCGGACTGACGTTCGCCACGATCGTCTCGGGCGGGCTGCTGCTGGCGGCCGGCGTGTCGGCGCAGAGGCCGCAGCCGCTGCACGAGCAGCCGGCCATCGCGTACGCGGCGACGCCCACGACGGATCGTGTAGGTGCGCTGGCGCGGGAGATCACGGCAGGGACGCGGACGCTGCAGCGCGACCCGAAGACGGGCTACCTCCGCCCTCTGCTCGATGCCCTCGCCATCGCGCCGGAGTCGCAGATGCTCGTGTTCTCCAAGACGGGCGTCCAGCGCGCTTTCACGAGCCCGCACACGCCGCGCGCCCTCTATTTCGATCAGACGGTCGCCATCGGCTACGTACCGGGCGCGCCGCGGCTCGAGGTCGCCGCGCAGGACCCGCGGCAGGGCGTCGTCTTCTACACGATCGATCAGACGGCGGCCGCGCCCGTCATTGCCCGGCAGACGGGCTGCCTCCTGTGCCACGTCTCGAACAGCACGCTCCAGGTCCCCGGTCTGATCACCCGCAGCAACGTCGTCGGCGACGATGGGACGATTGTGCCGGCGGAAGGCCACGACGTGGACGACCGGACGCCGCATCCCGACCGGTGGGGCGGCTGGTTCGTCACGCAGGATGCCGCGTCGGTGCCGTACGCGCAGCGGGCGCACGCCGGCAACCTCACGACCACCGTCCGCGGCGAGACGTCGAATCAGGTGCTCGTCGACTGGATGAACAGCGAGCCGGAGCGCCGCGGCTACCTGTCGCCGCTGAGCGACATCGTCGCGCTGCTGGTGTTCGATCACCATGCGCACGCGGTCAATCTGCTGACGCGGCTGGGCTGGGAAGCGCGCGTCTCGGGCGCCGCGGGAAGGCCGGCAAGCAATGTCCCGCGGCTGGTCGACGAGCTGGCCGACTATCTGCTGCTGGTCGGCGAGATGCCGCCCGCGGTTGCGCTGTACCCGCGGCCGGGGCTCGCGGAGCATCTGCTGGTCGGTATCCCGAAGGACCATCAGGGCCGGTCGCTGGCGCAGCTGGATCTGGAGCGGCGGCTGTTCCGGTACCGGTGCAGCCCGATGATTTACAGTCCCGCGTTCGACGCGCTTCCGCCGGCGGTGAAGACCGCTGTCTATCAGCGGATGCTCGAGATCCTCTCGGGGGGCGACGCGGCCCGGAAGTACGCGTCGTTGTCCGTGGTTGACCGGCGCGACGCATTGGACATCCTTCGCGACACGAAGCCGGATTTCCCACGCCCGACAGAGACCGCGCGCTAACCTCGCTCGGCTAAAGACAACGAGTCGATCCAAGGATCCGTCGGTCACAGTCCGTATTCGCCGGTCAACGTACTCATCGCGTCTGCTCGGGTGCGTATGACGCGTGCACGGGACGTCATGCCGCCTGCTCGCGTCCCCAGGTCCCGTGCTCGGGCGGCTGTGGCGCCCGTGCCGGTGGGCAACGGACCCGGTCCATTCAACGATCCGGATGTCAATCCGGGTAGCCGTCGGTCCCGCGTCGTATTTCACCCGCTCCCGTGCTCATCCTACGCGCGACGGAGCGCATGACGACGAACTGAGCTTCCATTCGTCCGGTGAGGGTGCACACACGGGCTGCGCATCGCGGCATCCCGCCGAGCCGATCCGACGATCCGTCCGTCAATCCACGTATCCGTTCGTTCGGGTCTGTATCACCCGGTGCGTGTGCTCAGGTCGCCAGTCACGGTGCTCATGACGCGCATCACGGTGCTCATGACGTCGGCGAGAGTGCGC
>DASQHH010000329.1:0-3871 GCA_035632195.1 Vicinamibacterales bacterium | reverse complement strand
TGTATTTCGCGTCGAGATGCGGCTGCGGGGAGTGCGTGATGAACCACTGGCTGCCGCCGGTGTCGCGCCAGTCGAGCGCCATCCCCATCACGCCTCTGAGGTAGGGACGCTCGCTGGGTTCGTCGCGAATCGTGTATCCGGGGCCGCCCTCGCCGTCACCGCGCGGGTCGCCGTCCTGAATCACGAAGTCCGGCACGACGCGGTGGATCGCCAGTCCGTTGAAATAGCCCTTGCGCGCCAGCGACACGAAATTCTCGACGGTCAGGGGCGCGTCGATGACGGCGAGCTCGATCTGAATGGTGCCGCGATCGGTGTCGATGTAGAGCTGCGTCGACACCGACGGCGACACGAGACGCGGCGCCTGATAGACGTCCAACGGCAGCGTCGTCGGCGCCGGACGGATTTGTGCGGCGACGGCGTCGGCCGACGGGGGGTCCAGGTCTTTGAGCAGCTGCGCGGCGCGGACCCGAACCGCCCAGTCCTTGTCGGCGAGAGCGCTTCGCAGCACCGGAGTGGCGGCCGCGGCGCCGTATTTCGCCAGCGCGCCCAGCGCGGCGGCACGGGCGCTGTAGGAGCCGTCGCGCAGGCCGGCACGGTAGGCGTCTGCGAGCGCGCCGGCGGCGTTTTCGGGCTTCAGCTCGCCAAGGCCGTCCGCCGCCGCCGCGCGCACCAGCGGATCGTCCGCCTTCAGGTGATCGAGCAGAACGTTCGCCGCGTCAGAGGCCTTGATTTTCGCGATCGAGCGCAGGACGTTCGGCACGACGCGCTGATCCGGGTCGCGCAGCATCGTGCGCAGCCGCGGCAGCACGGACTCGACGTTCAGCGTGCCCAGCGTCGAGGCGAGGGCGGAACGAACGCTCCAGTGCGCGTCGGGATCGAGCCCCGAGAGGACAGTGACGAACGTCTCCGGATCCAGCGCGGCAGTCGACCGCAGCGCCGCCGCTCGGATGGCCGGACTCGGGTCGCCGATGACATCGAGCAGCGTATCGACGACGTCAGCAAGGCCGGACGTCGGCGTGGCATGGATGCCGCCGATGGCCGTGACGGCCTCGAGACGGAGCTGCGGGTCGGCCTTGCCGTCGCGGATGATCTGCAGCAGCGCCGCCGCCGCGGTCCGATCGCCGATCCGCCCGGCCGCGCGGATCGCTTCGATCCGGATGGTGCGGTCCGTCCCTGCCGTGTTCACGAGCGGGAGCACGGCCGACAGCGCCGACGAGTCCTTCAGCGCGCCAAGACCCTTGATCGCGAAGGCGCGCGTATACGGATGCGAGTCTCGCGCGAGCGTCAGCAGCGCCGGCAGCGCGCGCTTGTCCTCGAGCCGTCCGAGCGCGTACGCGATGGGCCACCACGCCAGCTTCGGCTCGCCGCGGTCGTCGAGGACGGCGGCCGCGAGCTGCGGGTATGCCTTCAGCCGTACGAGCGCGAAGATGGCGAGGCGGCATGCGGCCGTCGGCGTATCGCGGCGGGCGTCGTCCGCTTCGCCGGGCGGCTGGGACAGCGCGCCTGAAGAGAAGACGGACCCGATCAGTTTGCCGACGGCATCGGCGGACCGGGCGTCGCCGATGAGCCCGAGCGCCTCAGCGGCACTGCCCTGCACGAGCGGCGACGAGTCCGACAGCGCGGCCGTGAGCGGCGCAACGGCCCGCGCGTCGCCGAGCAGGCCGAGCGCGAACGCAGCCATTTCACGCACTTCGGCCTCGTCGTCCGAGAGCCGTTCAATCAGCGGATCGACGCCCTCGCGGAGGCCAACCCGGCCCACCGCGAGCGCCGCGCGGCGGCGGAGCCGGGCTTCCGCGTCGTGAAGCAGCCGCAGCAGGTCCGGCGGCGGCGGAGGCGGAACGATCACGGCCGCTTTCTGGCCGGGAGCCGACAGCGGCGTCGGGTCGACGACCGGCGCCGGATCGCGCAGGACGCGCTGATCCTCCAGGCGGAGGATCCACGCCATCTTCTGGTCGTCCGTCGGCGGCGGCGCCGCTGCGGCCGCCGTCGCGGGTTTCGGCGGCGCGGTCGCGCAGGCGGATGCCAGCAATGCTGCCGCAGCGAAAATCGTCGCGTGTTTCATCGTATTTACGCGCGCGCCATCGCCGCGCCGCCGACGGTCTCGCGCTTCAGGGTCGCGCGTTCGAGACGATCGAGACGGATCGACACCCCGAGGCCCGGACCCGTCGGGACCGCAATCGTTCCGTCTGCCGCCACGTCAACGGGCGGTTCGATCAGATCCGGCTCGAAGTAGCGCCTGCTCGCAGCGATGTCGCCCGGCAGCGAGAAGTTCGACAGCGTCGAAAGATGGATGTTCGCCGCGCGTCCGATGCCCGATTCGAGCATCCCGCCGTGCCACACCGGGATGCCGTGGGCCGCGCAGAGGTCGTGCAGGCGGATGGATTCCGCGAATCCGCCGACGCGGCCCGGCTTGACATTGATGATGCGGCAGGCACCCGCGGCAATCGCCTCCCGGGCGATGTGAACGGTCTTGATCGATTCGTCGAGACAGATCGGGGTCTTCAACCGCCGCTGCAGTGTCGCGTGATCGGCGATGTCGTCGTAATCGAGCGGCTGCTCAATCATCATGAGATCGAATGCGTCCAGCCTCGCGAGATGGTCGGCGTCCGCAAGCGTGTACGCGGCGTTCGCGTCGACCATCAGCGGCACGGACCCAAACCGCTTCCTGACCGCGGCAACGGCGTCCAGATCCCAGCCCGGCTTGATCTTGATCTTGATGCGGCGGTAGCCGGCGGCGACCTCGCGCTCGACCGCCGCGACGAGATCCTCGAGCGAATCCTGGATCCCGATCGACACGCCCGACGCGATCCGGTCGCGCGGTCCACCGAGCACGCGCGACAAAGGCACGTTCTGCAGCCGCGCGAACAGATCCCACGCGGCCATCTCCACCGCAGCCTTCGCCATGTTGTGGCCGCGGATCGCTTTCAGCGCCGGAAAGATCTCCCGCGGGTGGTCGAACGGTTTCGACACGACGCGCGGCGCGATGAAGTCGGTGATGATGTGCCACGCGGTCCCGTTCGTCTCGGAGCTGTAATAGGGATCCGCCTCCGCGACGCACTCGCCGTATCCCTGCGCGCCGTCGCCATCGGCACGGACGATGATGAATGCTTTGTGGTAGGTGCGGCCGAAGCTGGTCTCGAAGAAGCGGACGAGCGGGAGCTTCACGAGCGCGAGCTCCAGACGTTCGATCCTCACGGCGCGATGATATCATCGGCGCGCCTTGCAATTCCGGCACATCGCGATCGAAGGACCGATCGGTGCGGGCAAGACCGCGCTTGCGGAGCGCCTCGGATCGCGTCTCGACGCGAGCGTCGTCCTCGAAGAATCCGAGAATCCCTTTCTCGCCGACTTCTACGCCGATCGTCCGGGCGCAGCGCTTCAGGCGCAGCTCTTCTTCCTGCTGAGCCGGCACCGACAGCAGACGTCGCTGAGGCAGACCGATCTGTTCAGCCAGGTGACGATCAGCGACTACGTGTTCGACAAAGACAAGATTTTCGCGTATCTCAATCTGGACGACAACGAGCTGTTCATCTACCAGCGGTTGTACGATCTGCTTGCGCGCGATGTGCCGGCACCCGATCTGATCGTGTACTTGCAGGCGCCGACCGACGTGCTTCTCCGCCGCGTCCACAGCCGGCGTCTGGATCCGGAGGCCGTCGCCCTCCAGCCCGACGACGAGTACCTCCGGGAGTTGAACGAGGCGTACCATCACTTCTTCTTCCACTACAACGCCACGCCGCTGCTCGTCGTCGAGACCTCCCAGTTCGACTCGGACGCGAGCGACGAAGCAATCGACGATCTGATCAAACAGATCCGCGCGATGGGCCCGGGAACACGGTATTACGTGCCCAGAACGCAACACCGGTAGGCC
>DASQHH010000328.1:0-3313 GCA_035632195.1 Vicinamibacterales bacterium | reverse complement strand
CCTTCGCCCTCGTACGCGCGTCGAGGTTGGCGGTCAGTTGGTTGTCGACGCGCGTCGCGCCTGACAGCTTCGCGATTTCGGCGACTTTGCCGCGATCGGCATCGGTGGCGACCGTGCCCTTCAACGTCGCGACGCCGTGGTCGACGTCGACCTTGATCGAAAAGTCCTTCAGCGATGGATCGCGCGCGACCCGCTTCTCTATCCGCTCCTCGACTGCTCTGTCCGACTTCGCACTGGCTGGCGCGACCTTCGTCTGCGCGAACGCCGGCTGGACACTCGAGGGACCGCCGATGAGGATGGCGGCGACGAACATGTAGCTCAGTTTCATGCGTTCCTCCTGAGCCGTAAAGCAGCAAGCCGCTTACCATTCGCCTTCGCGTCTCGCGCTTCGGCGCGGCACGCTCCCTGACGGTCCGCACGGATGGGCTACGATACGGACGTGCACTCACGATCGATCACGACCGTATTCGCACTCGGCTCGCTCGCAGCCGGCCTCACGATCACCCTGCGCGCACAGGACCGCCTCAAGACGATGCCGGGCTACGCAGAATATCAGCGGCTGGCGCTGGCGATTCCAACGGCGATCAAGTCGGGCGCGATTTCACCGACGTGGAGCGCCGACTCGAAGTCGTTCGACTACACGCGCGATGGCAAGGTCTTCCGCTACACGGTCGCGTCGCGCTCGACGCTGGAAGCGCCCGACTTGGTCTCCGGCGCATCGCCGCCGTCAGGGCGAGTCGATGCGGGCCAGCCGGAACGCGGACGCCAGTTCGAGTCTGCGGGTTCTCCCGACAATGCGTGGAAGGCGTCGTACAAGGATCGCAATCTATGGTTGTCGCGCGCTGACGGCACCGACGAAACCGCGATCACGACAGACGGCTCCGTCGAACACCGCATCAAGTACGGCACCGCGAGCTGGGTCTACGGCGAAGAACTGAATCAGCGGACGGCGATGTGGTGGTCGCCCGACAGCCGCCGCCTCGCGTACTACCGCTTCGACGAATCGAGAGTTCCCGACTACTACGTGACGCTGAACCAGACGAAGCGGCAGTCGACCGTGGACACCGAGGCCTTTCCGCTCGCAGGCGTCCCCAATCCCGTCGTCGATCTGTTCGTCTACGACGTCGAGACGAAGCGATCGACGAAGGTCGACGTCCGCAGCGGCAGGCCGTTCGACGACGCGGTCGTCGGGCACTACGTGTACCACGTGCAGTGGACCAAAGACGGACGCGAGCTGCTCTTCCTGCGGATGAACCGGCTGCAGAACATCATGGAGGTGGTCGCGGGCGAGGGATCAACGGGAGCGACGCGCGTATTGCTTCGCGAGGAGTGGCCCACGGGCTGGGTCAACGAAGACCCGCGTCTGGTGTTCCTGTCCGACGGGCATCGATTCATCTGGGAATCGCAGCGCAGCGGCTGGAATGGGTTCTATCTGTACGATCTGACCGGCAAGCTGCTCGCGCCGCTGACGGCGCACACGGCTGCAGACGCGTATTCGATCGTCAAAGTCGACGAGGCGCGCGGATTGTTCTTTTATATGGCGCGCGACGGCGACAACCCGCTCAAGCTGCAGTTGCATCGCGTCGGGCTCGACGGCCGGAACGACATGCGGCTGACCGATCCGACGCTGCACCACACCGTCGGCAACTGCCTGACGTCCGCCGGCGCGCGCGTGCCGCTGCAGTCACTCGTGCCGGGGCCGTGCGGCATCTCGAACGACGACCGGTACTTCGTCGACGTCGCGCAAACGCACGACATCCCGGCATCATCCCGCCTCGTCGACGCGTCGACCGGCGTCCTCGTCGACACCATCGCGGCGCCCGACGAGAGGACGTTCGACGATCTTCACCTGCGGAAAGCGGAAATGTTCACGTATACCGCAGCCGACGGAAAGACGACGCTGCGGGGCCTGATTCAGTTTCCGACGACATTCGATCCGTCGAAGACGTATCCGGCGCTCGTGAGCGTCTACGGAGGGCCCGAGTTCGCGGCGAACACCGCGCGCGAAACGTTCGTCGCGCCGGCACCGCTCGCCGAGTTCGGGTTCCTCATCGTGAGCCTCGACTCGCGCGCGATTCCGGGTCTGGGCAAGAGCACGCTCGACGCGCTGTATCAGCACCTCGGGGGCTCCGAGATGGACGACATGGCGGAAGGCGTCAAGACGCTGTGGAACCGTCCGTATTTCGACCGGTCGCGCGTCGGCATCTTCGGCACGTCGTACGGCGGCTACACGTCTGTCATGGAACTGCTCCGGCACCCGGACGTCTTCGCCGCCGCGTCCGCCTCGTCGCCGGTGACCGACTGGCGCAACTACGACTCGATTTATACAGAGCGCTACATGGGGCTGCCGCAGGACCAGAAGGCGGCCTACGACGCCGGCAGCGCGATGACGTACGTGAAGAACCTGAAGGGGCGCCTGCTCCTTTATTACGGGACCGCTGACAACAACGTGCATCCGGCCAACTCCCTGCAGCTCATTCAGGCGCTGCAGAATGCCGGCAAGAGCTTCGACCTCCAGGTCGGTCCCGACCGCGGGCACACGGGCGTCAATCAGGATCGGATGATGGAGTTCTTCATCGACGCGCTGCGCCCGTAGTTACGACCGGGCCAGGTCGAATCGATCGTTGCTCATCACCTTGTCCCAGGCGGCGACGAAGTCGCGCACGAACTTCTCCTTCGCATCGTCGCACGCGTAGACCTCGGCGAGCGCGCGCAGTTGCGAGTGCGAGCCGAAGAGGAGATCGACAGCCGTTGCGGTCCACTTCGCCTTGCCCGTGGCGCGATCGCGCCCCTCGTACAGGTTTCGACCCGGGCCGGACGGCCGCCACTCCGTGCGCATGTCGAGCAGGTTGACGAAGAAGTCGTTCGTCAACGCACCGGGCCGGCTGGTGCAGACTCCGTGTGTCGATTGTCCCGAGTTCGCGTTCAAGGCGCGCATGCCGCCGACGAGGACCGTCATTTCCGGGGCCGTGAGATTGAGCATGTACGCCCGCTCGACGAGCAGCGTCTCGGGCGTGAGCGCTTCGCCGGCCGCCAGGTAATTGCGGAACCCATCGAACGTCGGTTCGAGCACGGCGAACGATTCGACGTCGGTCTGCGCCTGCGACGCGTCAGTGCGGCCAGGCTTGAACGGCACGCGCACCTTCGAGCCGCCATCCTGCGCGGCCTTTTCGACGGCCGCGCACCCGCCCAGGACGACGACGTCGGCGAGCGAGACCTTCTTGCCGCCGGCCGCGGAGCGATTGAAGTCCGCTTGCACGCACTCGAGGGCCTGCAGCGCGTTCGACAGCTCGCGCGGATCGTTGACCTTCCA